>CAKZNJ010000286.1 GCA_937129505.1 uncultured Anaerolineae bacterium
ATCCGCATAGACCGATGAGTAAACCGATCATCCTAACAACGGTTTTGTTCGCGGCGGCGTTTGGGTTGATTTGGGTGTTCTACGCGCCGCTCTTGGGCATCTATCATCAGGTGCAGGGGGGGCGGCTGTTGGCGCAGGTCTTTGAGGCAGGGGACAATGAGTATGGTGGTTTTTGGTGCTTACGCCCTTTCATTGAAGACTTCGAGCAGCGGGAAACGTTACGAACAGCCCTAATCCATTTGCGCCAAGCGCAAGAAGTTGCCCCAAATCAATCGCATTCTTACTATCTCACAGGAAAAATCTGGTGTTTGCTAGGGGAGTATGAAAAGGCTGTTGAGGCTTTTGACCGCTATGGCAAACTGCGCCCCAAAAACCCTTTGGGATATCTGGAGATGGGCTTTGCCCTTTTACAGGCTTGTCCCCCTAATGGCAAGTGCCCCAATGGTTTGAACACCTATGACGCATGGCACAAAGCAGATGTGCGCCCAGAGCATTTTCTGGCTTTAGCAGAGAGGGCTCGCCAACAAGGAGACAATGCTGCTGCCCTGAAATGGTATCAAAATGCCCAGCGGATGGGGATGCAATTGCAGGGCACTATCTTTTTGGTTACTTATTTGGCTAGTTTGTCGTCTGACCAAAAAAACCTTAAGGCTCTTGAGCAGGCAACACGACAAGATTTTGGGTGGGCAACTGAGAAAGACAGAATCGAGGCGAACTATACCTTTGCCGTAGAGTTATTTGGCAACAAAGAATATGACAAAGCCCGCAAATATTTTTTGCGCACAATTAAATTAGTTGGGGAGCAAGAAATTGCGAAGATCTCAATGAGCTATTTATACATCGGGCTTAGCTATGCCTACGCAGGCGATTTGGATAACGCCTTGCCTAACCTGAGGAAGGCGATTGAGGTGGGCCCGCGCAATGAATGGGCGCATGTCAATTATGGCATCTATCTTTATTATGCTGACCCCTCAAAAATTAAAGAAGTCAATCGGCATTTTGAGATTGCATTAAGTTTGCTTGAGAGGGACACCCGCCTTTGGGAAGCCGTCATCGGATTTTGGAAACAACATAACCCCGCTCAAGGGCAATATTATTGTCGACAGGCGAAAAAAAGCGGGGTGCAGTTGAGTGAGGAAATATGCCCCAACGATTCGTGAAACCCCAATCGGAAACACGAAAATTGATTTCGATTTTTCTACCTAACCTTGCAGGGGGTGGGGCAGAACGAATAATGGTTGCCCTTGCCAACGGCTTTGCGAGGAGAGGGTTGAAAGTGCACCTGGTTTTAGCCCAAACTTGGGGTGTTTATTTCGATGAAATTGACAAGCGAGTGCAATTGGTCGAATTAGGAGCGAAAAGGGTGCTTTTTTCCTTGCTTCCCCTATCCAAGTATCTGAAGCAAACGCATCCTTATGCCTTGATCTCTGCCTTAGATCACACCAACCTCATTGCAATTTGGGCAAGGCTGCTTTCGCAGACAAAGACCCGCCTTATCGTTTCGGTTCGTGCAGTAGCAAGTGTTGGATATCGCAAGTATCCTCTGGTTCGTTTTCGCTCGCTTCCCTTCCTAATGCGCATGTTTTATCGCTACAGCGATGCGGTAGTAGCGGTTTCCCAAGGTGTCGCTGACGATTTGGTTGATCAGATCGGTCTTTGCCCAGAAAAGCTCCGGGTCATCTACAATCCGATGGTCGATGAGTGTTTGTTTGAGGAGGCGCAAAAGCTTCCTCCTCATCCCTGGTTCCGCGGAAAACAAAAACCGATCATTCTGGGCGTGGGAAGATTAGATCCACAAAAGGATTTTGCTACATTGCTCAGAGCTTTCAAATAGGTGAGTGAATGCATCGATGCTCGGTTGGTTATTCTAGGAGAGGGTACAGAACGGCAATCCCTGCAGGCGCTGGTTGAAGAGCTGAACCTAGCTGGTAAGGTAGATTTACCTGGTTTTGACCCCAATCCCTTTATGTATCTCAAACGAGCAGATGTCTATGTTCTTTCATCGAATTATGAAGGTCTGCCGGGTTCTTTGATACAAGCGATGGCATTGGGGAGACCTGTGGTAGCCACTGCATGCGCGGGCGGGGTTCGCGAAACCCTCGAAGACGGCAAGTGGGGAGCGCTTGTGCCGGTTGGAGATGCGGAGAGGATGGCGCAGGCTATTTTATTGGGATTGCAGGGGGGATTGCCTGATCCTTCTCCTAGAGCAAACGCGTTTGCGGTGGATCAGGCACTTGATGGTTATCTCAGTCTGTTGAGCTTGTCGGACGATGATGGCTGCCATGGCTGATCGGTCTCGTTTTCAGAAAGGTTTCTTGATAGCGTTTGTTCTAGCGTTGCTGATGGTCTGGTCGCCCTCCAAGGCGCTGGGTTACCTCGCTCCATGGGCAGCTTTGGGGGTGCTGTTCATAATTTCCAAAAATGGGAAACTTCTCGAAAAAATGATGTTGATCATTGGGAGCGGGTTTTTATCATTTGTATTTTATTTTTTATTACTAGGGCAAGGGTTTGTTTGGCATAGTGCCATGCTCGGATTTTTAACCTACAGTGCTTTCTGGGTTGCCTGGCTCATTCCGTCAAAGGCACTGGCAGCTCCGAATCTTTTTCGTAAAATTCAGGGGATTGCGATCTGGGTGTTGCTCATTCAAGCTCTGTGGGGGTTGGGGCAGGCTATTTACGGTTTCACACGCACCGGAACCTTTGACCTAGCCACTGGCGATATTGTAGCTGGTACAATTCGACCTTTTGGGTTTCGATCGGATTTTTCCAATCCGATATTTGCAGTGAATGTGGCGTTTTTACTGCTGTTTTTGTTTTCCCGTTGTTGGTATGAGAACAAAGGTTGGTGGATTTGGGGGTTAGGTTTATTGGTGCTGATCTTTGCCTCTGTCTTACACGTACTTCTGTTTTTGGGCATTGCGATTTTATTAAGCTTCCTTATCTACTATCCATCCCTGATCAAGAGAGGACGGGGAATGGTATTGATTGGTGGGTTTGTGTTTGCTGCAACAGTTGCCTATGGTTTTTTGCCGAGAAATTTTGCAACCCTTCGGGCATTCATTCTGCACACAATTCAGGCGCAAACACCGCGTGCTCAGATATTGCGGGATGTTTTTACCGTGATGCCCAGAGAGTACCCTTGGATGCCATTTGTTGGTTTAGGATGGGGCCAATTCACTAGCCGCGCAGCTCTTATCGGGACTGGATTGTTCTTTGGCTCCCCCGCTGATCCTCGCTCAATTCCTTTCCTCCCTACTGGTATGTCAAAGCCCTTTCAAGAATATTTATTCGACCTTTGGTTATCCATTAGTTTAGATATATCCAATCCGAATTTCACCAGCAGCACTTATAAACCCTACTTCTCTTGGTTGAGTGTCTATTCGGAGGGTGGGGGATTCGCATTTTTAATTGCGACTGCAATTTTGTTCTCATTTATCCTACGGCTCAAACGCTTATCCAGACGAGTTGCACAGAAGAGAGTGGCTGTGGTGTCGCTGGGTGCGATGGGGATTTTGTTGTTTCTCTTAGGGGTGCAGGAGAACTATTGGGAAGTGCCCCAAGCCATCTTTTTGGGGATTTTACTAATAAAAGTACTATATGGCTATCTTATATATCACGATCAATTTAGGGATGCTGTTGCATGAAGCTTAGTCTAGATTCTCTCTCAGTCAAACAATGGATGTATATCCCCCTCTTATTCCTTTTCATTGTTTTCACTCGACTTTATCGAGCAGGTGAGTTTGGTTTTTGGTTTGATGAAATCTTAACTGCAATCGATGTTCAGAGAAATTACAAGAACTTTTTTGTTGATCCCTTGACCAGTGGTGATTATCCTTTATGGAGCTGGGACCATCCACCTTTATATTTTATTTTAGCAAAGTATATAACTCTGATCGATCATACTGAATTTTTCTTTCGTCTACCCCCTATTGTTTTTGGTTCTGCGGCTGCTATTTTTATCTATCTGTTAGCAAGAGAATTATTTGGCAAAAATTTGGAATAGAGAATATTTCTTTAACGATCCTCTCGTCACTTGGTTTTTAGAAAACAAGAAGTGCGTGGATGAGACAGTGTTTCCGGGGTTTCTTGTATGCAGTTGTGGCCCGAATAAGGTTCAGGTACAAGAGATAGCGGATTACCCTAAAGGAAAATCGCTTCTTACCATAGCTCATTCCTATCGGAGTCTGGGACTTTGGAGAAAAGCGATCAATAGTTACCAAAAAGCTCTTCAAAAAGAACCTGATAATTTTGAGGCTCTTGAGGGATTACTTATCACCGGAAAAATAACCAATCATGAAGGTTTGATCATACAAAGTTTAATTCAAATTCTTGAGAGAAAACCTCAAGATGAACAGTTTGGCAAACTTCTTCAAACCACCCTTAACACAATTTTAGTCCATAGACCAGAACTGGTTGAGCAGATCATTCTATCTGATAATCTCCTTCAAGAAGGAAGCTTTGAAAACGGAGTTGGCTTTTGGTCTGAACCAAAAGATGGATTCCAATACATGCTGGATTCGACAAAGTCTTTTAAAGGCCAACACTCTCTGGTTCTAGAAGGCTTAAATTTAGAGTATCATGGAGGAGTTGCAATAAGAAAGGAAGTGAAAGCAAATCGACCATATTTTTTTGCAGGTTGGTTCTTGAGCCAAAATACCGATCAACTAAAGGGTAGGTTTGTATATTGGGAGAATGATGGCAGTACTGCTCTGGGGTGGCAGAGCTTTGAAGGTGAAATACCAGAATGGAAGTTCTTTTATTCGATAGCTTTGCTTCCTCCCGATCAAACAGCACTAAATTTAAATCCTGCACTAATTGAAGGGATTGGTAAGGTTTGGATTGATGAACTTGTCTTGATTGATTTGGTAAGTTTCTTTGATGAATTTTATAGCAACACCAATTAATGAGCAGTTGCACAATGAAGATCCTAATTGTTCATACATACTATCAAAGACGCGGAGGTGAAGATATCTCTTATGAGCTCGAAAAAGAACTTCTGAAATCGAAGGGGTATCAGGTTGCTGAGTTTGAAAGAACCAATCACCTTTTGGAGAAGATGTCTCCAATGAACTTAATGTTTACTACAATATGGAATCATTTGGCCTATTGTGAACTCTCGGATGCTATCAAAGAGAAAAAACCAGATCTTCTCTATGTGACGAATACTTTTCCTTACCTTTCACCTTCGATTTATTATGCTGCTTTTCGAGCAAATCTGCCAGTTATTCAATCAGTTCATAATTTTCGTTATATGTGTCTCAACGGATTGTTCTTAAGACGTGGGAAAATTTGTGAAAAATGTAAAGGTGTATTTCCATGGTATGGAATACTTTACCGCTGTTATCGGGATAGCTATTTGGCTTCATCTGTAGTTGCGATGATGATTGGACTACATCGTAAAATTGGCACCTATGAGAAGATCAATGGATTTATCACCCTAACCCATTTTACCCGACAGAAATTTATAGAAGGCGGAATACCACCAGAAAAAATATTTGTAAAACCGAATTTTCTTGAGCCTGATCCTAAGGCAACACAGAACAAAAGAGAAGGAGCTGTTTTTGTTGGTAGGCTTTCGCAGGAAAAAGGGCTGGAAGTCCTTATTAACGCTTGGAAATTGATTGGAGGCAGATTGCCCCTGAAAATACTTGGAGATGGTCCATTGAGGGTTTTTGTAGAAAGGGTAGCTGATAGCAATCAAGGAATTTACTTCCTTGGTGAGAGAAGTTCCGCTGAAGTTATTGCCGAAATCTCAAAAGCACGGTTCCTGGTTTTTTCATCCCAATGGTATGAGCATTTCCCGCGTGTATTTTTGGAAGCATTCTCTACTGGCACGCCGATTATTGCATCCAAACTGGGTGCTGCGGAGGAGTTGATAAAAGACAAATTTACTGGCCTTCACTTTCAGGTTGGCGATCATGCAGATTTAGCAGAAAAGGTGAAATTTCTTTTAGCTAACGAGGATTTATGGAATCAGATGAGTGTCAATGCGCGGAAGGAATATCTTGAAAAATATACCGCTCAGAGAAACTCTCAAATTATTTCGGAAATATTCCAAAAAGTATTAGAAAATTCTCGATAGAAGCATTTTACTAGCTATCTTGAATATCCACGCCCTATATCAACTTTTCTCCCGCCGATTTCGTCGTCGACGGATGGAGAAGTTTGCGCAGAAATTTCTCCTATCCAGCGAGACCAGTGTTCTGGATGTGGGGGGTACACCGTTCAATTGGCATCTCATCCCAACTATCCCCAAGGTTACCTTTCTCAATCTCACTGCTCCGAAGAAGGTAAATAAGTGGATTGTTGCCGATGGTTGTCGACTACCCTTTCCGGATCGCTCCTTTGATATCGTGTATTCTAACTCAGTCATTGAACACTTATCCACTTTTGAGCGTCAAAGCCAGTTTGCTCGCGAATGTAAAAGGGTAGGAAAATCTTACTATAT
>CAKZNJ010000287.1 GCA_937129505.1 uncultured Anaerolineae bacterium
ATCGAGGCTGGAACCCCCTTGCGGATGACCTGAAAAGTGGCACACTGGATGGTGCGTTCATCCTTGCCCCGCTTGCCATGGAAATCTTCTATGCCAATAAAAATATCCAAATGATCCTACAAGCCCATAAATCAGGAAGCATTGTCATCAAGAACCGTCGCGCCAACATTGAGCGCGTTGAAGACTTTAAGGGTAAGAACGTGCTCATTCCTCATTATCTCTCTGTCCACCACTTGCTGTTCGATCGCATGTTGCGTGAGAGCGGTCTAGAAATTGGCCCTGGCAAAGATGTGATTCTCGATGTCGTTGCACCATCGGATATTCCTGAAATCATCGAATGGGATGAAAAAGGGCAGGTGGGGGGTTTCATTGTTGCCGAGCCGTTCGGTACGCAGGTTGTAAAAGCGGGTTACGGAGATGAATTTGTCCTCTCCAAAGACTTGTGGGCGAATCACCCCTGTTGCGTCGTTGTCGTCAAAAAAGAGGTCATCGATAAATATCCCGATGCAGTTTATGAGTTTACTCATAGTTTGGTTGAGGCTGGAAAATTTGTCGAGTCCAACGCCAATCAAGCAGCTCAAATTGGCGCAAAATTCTTAGGCCAGAGTTACGAGGTTGTTCAAACAGTACTCACCTCTCCAAAAGACCGCGTTACTTATGGAGAACTCAAACCGGTGATCGACGACTTCGAATACATGCAGACCTACTTAACAACCCGAATTAAAGCGATGTCTGACAAGATCGACCTCGAAAAATTTATTGATTATCGCTTTGCTGTAGAGGCAAATGCAGAATAAACCATCTAAAGGGTGAACAATGAATGACTACCTAATTGAAGTCGATGAATTTTACCAATTGCTAAACACTAAGCCGATTTTCATTATAGACACTCGTGACACAGAAGAATATCAGGAAAGCCATATCCCGAATGCCGTGCATGTATTAGATATCTTCACTTATTTGTGCACGCGAGGGAACGGCGGATTTGCGGCAATGGTGAACCATTTCACCCGCTTGTTTAGCAAAATCGGCCTACATCAAACGGACAGCGTTGTTGTTTATGAAGATGCCATGGATAACGGCTACGGTCGTTCTTGTCGCGGTTGGACAATCCTCAAATACCTCGGCGTATCTGATGTTCACGTCTTGCATGGCGGCTTTCGCGCCTGGCAAAAAGCTGGCTACTCAACCACAACAGAAGTCCCCGAACTCTCAAGCGCAGTGTTTGTTCCCCAAGTTCGATCCGATCTTATTGTTACAGCTGAGCAAATGGTTGAGGCTATCCATGACCCCAACATTCAAATTGTAGATTGTCGCGACTACGCCGAGTGGATCGGGGCAAACTCCTCGCCTTATGGGTACGATTACTGTCCGCGTAAAGGGCGCATCCCCAATGCAAAGTGGATAGAATGGTATAAGATGATGAAAATCAAGGATGGTATCCCTTGGTTCAAGTCCGAAGGGGAAATCATGGAAGTATGCGCCAGTGCCGGGGTAACACCTGACAAGACGGTTTATCTTTATTGTTTCAAAGGAGCGCGCACATCAAACATGTACATCGCCCTGAAACTTGCTGGCTTTCCTACAGTTATGAACTACTTTAGCTCTTGGAATGAATGGTCACGCGATTTTTCATTGCCCATTGAAGAAGGTTACCCCAAAGTATAGGGTATAGGTATGGAGAAGGACTTCCGAAGTCTTTAGTAACTTCGGAAGTCCTTTATAAGAATGCTCCTCACCCCAGCGTATGCTGAACTACTTGGCTAAGCTTCTCCTACACGCTTGGCTATTACGATCCCATCTTGAAGAACTGCGTTAACTTCATCGCCAAATTTAAATCGCCAGCTAACTTAAGCCTCCCCTGCATAAAATACTGCATCCCATTTGCCTTTCCCGTCAAGACATCCTTGAAGTCTTGAGCATCTGCGGTAAGGGTCATGGTCGGCTTCTCT
>CAKZNJ010000288.1 GCA_937129505.1 uncultured Anaerolineae bacterium
TCGCTGGTGTGATGCTGTTACTCGTCCACCACATGTTTGGGGTAGGTGAAGCGGTTGCCGGAGCGCTTTATCTTTTTAGCGGCGCAATCTTCCCCTTGGAGGTGCTCCCCATATACCTGCGGCCGATTGGTTTTCTCATGCCGATCACCTACTGGCTAGAATTGTTGCGTCGGCTGTTGGTAGGGGATGTTGCCTCTAGCTTTCCCACCCTGCAGAGTCTCTCTAATGTCCAACTCTATCTTGTCCTTGTTGGTCTGACTATCTTATTTGCGTTCATCTCTGCAATTGTGTTTCGACTTTGTGAAAATCGCGCCAGAGAATTAGGATTAATTGATACCATCACAAATTACTAAAAAGGAGACCCAATGAAACGAAATAGCGACTCTAGCCCCAGCATCTGCTCCGTCGCCTACCTTCCTCACAGCCCGGTGGGAAAAATTGGCTTAGCATCTTCCGAAGACGGCTTACTTGTCCTCGAGATGCAAATAGAAACCGAAGATTTTGAAGCAAAGCTAAAAGAAAAAGGATACCTTATAAAACAGACATCCTCCCTAATTTTGGAGCAGGCAATTGACCAATTAGAGAATTATTTTAATGGCAGACTCGAATGTTTCGATGTGCCGATCGCTTGGCAGAGGTTTACACCGTTTCAAGAGAAAGTATTACACACCACGTTTGCCATCCCTTATGGTCAAGTCAAAAGTTATGCCGAGATTGCCCAAGAGGTGGGTCAACCGCGCGCTGCACGGGCGGTCGGCCAGGTCGAAGCCCGCAACCCTCTTCCCATTATCATCCCCTGCCACCGCGTTATCGGCAGTGATGGCTCCCTTCATGGTTACGGGGCAGCGGGTGGACTGGAGACAAAGGCACGCTTGCTTGAGCTTGAAGGGGTGAAGGTTTGGAATTTACGCAACAGGCACCAGCAAGCCGAAAGAAGTTTATAATTAATCTGAGCCGCTAACAGGCGATGATTTGCGCGATCCAATCAAAAGGTTGGGGTAAGTTCTTACTAGAAGGAGGCTACTATCTATGCCAGAAGCCGTCATTATTGACGCCGTTAGGACGCCGATTGGCTCCCTAGGAGGAAGTTTAGCATCTGTTCGTCCCGATGACCTGGCCGCCCACATTCTCAAATCGCTGATCGAAAGAACTCATCTGGATCCAGCTCTCGTTGACGAGGTCATTCTAGGCTGTGCCAACCAAGCTGGAGAAGACAATCGAAATGTCGCCCGTATGGCACTCTTACTCGCTGGCTTCCCCGTCCATGTTGCCGGATCAACGATTAATCGGCTATGCGCAAGTGGACTGGCAGCAGTCAACTACGCTGCCAGAGCAATTAAATGTGGGGAAGGCGAGATCTTCATCGCCGGTGGAGTGGAAAGCATGTCGCGTGCCCCCTATTCCATCCCTAAAGCAGAACGTCCTTTCGCCTTTGGCAACCTAACGGCCTGGGACACCGCCTTAGGCTGGCGCTACCCCAATCCCAAAATGCAGCAACTCTATGGCACCGAGTCGATGGGCGAAACGGCAGAAAACTTAGCCGAGCAGTATCCCCACATTACTCGAGAAAAGCAGGATGCTTTTGCCCTAATCAGCCACCAGCGCGCCATCGCCGCAATCGACAGCGGAAAGTTTGCCGAGGAAATTTCCCCTGTACCCCTTCAGACCCCTAAAGGAGAAACAATCTGGATCGATACAGACGAACGCCCCCGTCGCGACACTTCGATGGAGAGCTTAGCCCGTTTAAAGCCAGCCTTTCGTCCGAATGGGACAGTCACAGCGGGAAATTCTTCGGGGTTAAATGATGGTTCGGCTGCCTTGTTGATTACCAGCAGGGAGAAAGCCGAGGAATTGGGACTCAAACCCTTAGCACGTATCGTCGCTGCTGCAGCAGCAGGAGTACCACCGCGCATTATGGGGATTGGTCCGATCCCAGCCACCCAAAAAGCCCTAGCTCGCGCCTCGTTGACTCTTCAAGATATTCAACTCATCGAACTCAACGAAGCTTTTGCCATTCAATCTCTGGTTGTGATGCAAGAATTAGGCTTATCTCATGAAATCACCAACGTTAATGGAGGCGCAATCGCTTTGGGCCACCCCTTAGGATGTTCTGGAGCGCGCATCCTAACCACCTTGTTGCATGAGATGCGCCGTCGCGCTCCTACTGCCCGACGTCCGTTTTATGGACTGGCAACCCTATGTGTCGGTGTCGGACAAGGAGAAGCAACAATTGTCGAATGGCTCTATGCTGATTAGCGAGGGAGAACGATGACCATTGCACAAATCCTATATCTTTCCCGTAATGATGTCGAAAAAGTAGCTCTCGACCTACCCACCATCATCGACCTTTTAGAAAAAGCTTTTCGCGAAAAAGGGGAAGGAAAAGTAGAACTTCCACCAAAACCGGGCATCCACACCAAACCCAATGCCTTTATTCACGCCATGCCCGCTTATATCCCCTCTCTCCATTCTGCCGGCATCAAGTGGGTAAGCGGCTATCCAGAGAACCCCCAAAAGGGACTACCATATATCTCAGGGTTATTGATCCTGAATGATGAGGAAAGCGGGTTGCCCTATGCAGTAATGGATTGCACCTGGATTACAGCTTACCGTACTGGCGCAGCTTCTGCGCTATCCGCAAAATATCTCGCCCGTCCCGACTCTCACACTTTGGGCATCATAGGTTGTGGCGTCCAAGGTCGTACCCACACGGAAGCAATGACCGCCCTCTTTCCGATTCAACGCGTCTATGCCTATGACATCCTCCCCCAAGCCCAGCAAAAATTCCTTCTAGAAATGGGCGAAAAATTTCCGCTTATCGAATTTGTCCCTACCGCAAATCCAAAAGAAGTGGTCACCCAAAGCGAAATTGTAGTGACGGCCGGCCCAATCCTCAAAAACCCAACCCCCACCATTGAAAAGGATTGGCTGCCGATTGGAGCGTTTGTCAGCGCCGTGGATTTCGATTCGTATTGGAAAGGTGAAGCCCTCGCACAAATCGATAAATTTGCCACCGACGATCTGGCTCAGATGGACTATTACCGGTCAATTGGGTATTTCAAGGAGACTCCCCAACCCTATGCTGATCTAGGAGAAATTGTCGCCGGTCTCAAACCCGGCCGCCAATCTGCCACGGAACGCACCATGGCGATGAATCTGGGCTTAGCTCTAGACGATATGGCGGTCGCCCCAACCATCTTCCAGCGGGCAAAGGAAAGCGGAATCGGCGTTCTGCTGCCCCTCTGACCTGACAGGGCTTACATTGCTCACCTATGCCAACAACAAGCGGCTGTGATGCTTTGTTTTAGATGTCCAAATCTTAGGAGGGAAACCGCCTAGATATAAAACCGCTCTTTATCCACTTGTTGGCGAAGGATGCGCAATTCTTCTGGTGTGGGTGGAGGATTTTCTTCAATAGACTCAGCTAAAAGCAGCTCAAACCCGGTCTCGGCAATAACCTGTTCTACAGGAACGCCTGGTTGAGTTGCCAATAACATCATCGCTTTCGTCTCTGGGTGGAATCCGAGCACAGCAAGGTTCGTTACCACCCGATAAGGTCCTGTATTTGGAGGTAAGCCGGCACGCTCACGTGCCCCTGGGCCATCTAAGTACCCTGGGGTAGTGATAAAGTCCACTCGTTCGACAAAGCGTTTGCGGTCATGCCGCAGGATGATGATCGTCTTCCAACAATGAGAGCCCACATCATTGGCACCCCCACTG
>CAKZNJ010000289.1 GCA_937129505.1 uncultured Anaerolineae bacterium
ATGCGGGGGAAGTGTGGTAGATAGTGCTAGAACATCTGCTTTAACCGAGTCGAGAATCTCGACAATGGATGTGGGTGGCGTGTTGGCACCTAAGTAGAATGTATTCCAACCATCCATTTCGAAGAAATCGGTTACCATGCGTAAACCCATTTCGTGGAGTTCGTTTCCGACACAAGCGGCAACCATTCGGTGTCCTTTACGGGGAGTCTGGAAAATGAACGGGTAGAGCTGGGACATGATAAATTGCGTAGAGGCAGTAAAGTAATGTTCTTGGGCAACACTGACTTGGTGAGTATGCCATAATCGCCCAATCTCGTACTGGCACGGTTCAAATACTTGAAGGTAAAGATCGCGAATGCTCGTTCCATCAGCCACGGCTTTTTGGATAAGTGCAAGAGCTGTAAGCCGCTCGCCGCGCATGAGCAGGTCAAAGTACTGAGCGGCTAAATCTTGTAGCGGCTTTTTTGCATCGAGATGGCTAGTCAGAGCCTCTGTGGGGTTCTCCAATTGCTCCATGCCTAGCTCGAGATATTCCTTAAGCGATGCTGCTCCTTCGGTTTCGAAGTAACGACAGAGAAAATCCCTAATTAGAACTAGGTTATCCTTAAGTCCCACAAGGGAAAGATTTAAACTGTTCAAGAGAGTTTTGACCCAGGCAACGTAGTGGATAAAGATTTGGGGATTATCTACCGCAATTGCTTGGGCAAGATAAGAAAGGTGATATTCGGTGTCTTGGAGGCATTTCGAATACCCTGTTTCTCCATAGATTTGGTAGAGTTGGGGTTTTTCTCTCCACTGTTCGTATGTGATCAATTTGGCGAAGTATGATTTCTGGTTCTCTAGTCGCTCAGCCAGATCTTTCATTTCCATTGTCGGTCTCCTTACAAAATCCCTTTACACTTTGCTGCCTTCTGCCTGTATTTTCCGCCTAAGTTTGATGTCCCAACCTGTCGCTTTTCGCAAATATCGTTCTAGGCTTATTTTTTTGGAGAGTTCAAGAGAATCAATAAATCAAAATGTACTTAGCTGATTTATATCACAGGTTGGGTAAGATTGGCAGCTCAGTCAAGGGTTAATTTCTGTCGGTTAAGCCTTTTCCCTGCAGATGGCTCAACTGTTCGGTTTGCGTTTTACACTCTTGAACAATAGGGCATAAATGCCTCCGACGAACATCAGGGCAATGAAGATTTGGTGAACAGAATGTCCGTTATAGAGGGGAATACCGAGGCGGGGAATTGCCACCAGACGATTAAATCCTGCCTGGACAAGCCCCGAATAGAGCAGTGGAAGCCACAGGGGAAAAAGGAGCACCAAAATCCCTGCCCATTTCTCAATTGCGTTGCGGCTGGCGCAGATCAGCCATGCACCGCTGGCCGCCAAAAAGCCATTCAATGCTAGCGCAAGGAAGTTGATCTTAACGACCTTTGAGGTGATGCTCACGCTATTTAACCTCAAGCAGGCGTACCCTGCTTGGAGGAGAAAACCTGCGCCGCCGATCAACACTGCTTGCCAAACAAATTCCCGTTTTAAGTTCTTACGCCGCATTTGCAGCAGAACCCAAGCGCAGGGAAAGAGGGCAAGAACCGCACTAAGCCAATCTACATTGCTTTGAGGCAAAAAAATCAAGCTGAAGTCGAGGGAGTCGGTCAGCCTATCTGTTACTTGCCAGTGCCATGGCGGTTGGCGGGACAACTGCAGGGTGAGTTTGCCATCTTTTGTGAGGATCAACAGGAATTTATCTTCACCCATGTCGAGCATCTGGATGCGGCTGTTATAAAAAGGGTCTGTTGTGCTGGCTGAGGATATCCCTGTTGCCTTGACGTAAGAGTAGCTTGCGCCACCTTTTATCCAAATGGGGACGACCCCCTCAGGAAGCTGGTGATAAACAAGGGTTCGTGAGCTTTTTTCGACATAGTCCTCGACAAGTTGATAGGGAGGCTTTGTTTGATGTGATAGTCGAGGGTCACCAAGGAGAAACAAGAAAGGAAGGGCAGCAAACCCTTGTAACGTGCCACGGTTTTGAAGTTGGACGATCACCCCAACGGGAAATTCAGGATATGAATATCGAAAGGGCAATCCCTCGAATTCACCAAAGAGGTAACCTTCATTGGGGCTGTACGCAAATCCCACATAGGCTGCTGCTCCCTGATCGATGAACGCTAGCGCAAGGGAGTCCCTTTCCCAAATTCGGAAAGAATTACAGCTCCCTGATTGAATAACGATGGGGGGTAGATGGGGCAAGTCGGCAGCAACCAAGCTGGTTTCTTGATCGAGCCTCCAATACCTGCTGCTGCCATGACCGGTAAAAGTCAAGTAATCAGCGTTTTGCAGATAGTAACGCAAATTTTCGCTGTTCAACGCGACGCTTGTCGTTTGACCGGCCTCCCAGATCAGCATTTTCGGTTCAATGTTGCCCGATGGATTGGCAGCATTGGCGGCTACAAAGACTTCTCCTTTTACTTCTTTTGCCCTAAGCCAAAGATCGCGAGCTTGCTCATGAGTAGAAGCAGCGATCAGCCCTACTGCAACAGGTTGCTTCAATTGGGCGCGACCCATGGCAATGAGCGCTGAGTCCGAGAGAAACGGAGGAGAAACTACCCACAGTAGATAAGTGGGGTTCTCATCCAGGGCGTTCGTGAGGGAGTGGAAAAGGGGGATCCCTTCTGTTTTAGCAATCTCTTCGGCTAGTGGGTAATAGGGATCACGCGGATCAGCTAAGACAACCGTTGTTGGGGACACCGCCTGTGCAGCAGCTTGCTCACAAGGCGAGGTCAACACCCACAAGCCGAAAACTGCGCCTAAAAAGAAACATTTAGACAAAGGGGACAAAGTGCTGATATCTTGCTCCCAAAATGAAAGGACGGACGACAGGACTTAGTGAGAGTTTTTTGACCGAACGTAGGGCGGTTTATGGGTCAGTTTGCTGCGGCGGTTCATTGATCTCGTGGACTTGCCAATTTTCGTCCACCCATAAAGCGATTATTTCGATCGTGGGGTAGGTCTGGCGCAAAAACGCCATTGCTTTGCGGAGATGCTGCGCTTGAATTTCAGGGGGAGAAGGATTCCCTGCACAGTCATGATGTCCTACGATCGCAATTCCACAGGAATGGTGAGCGTTCACCGAAGTGGAAAGCCTTTTTAGAATTGACTCCAGCAGAAATGGCGAGGTTTGTTCGGCGAGGATCAGATTTGGGCCTGCCTCGGTAATTGTATCCACAAACGCTGCCCCAAAGCGTTTTTGAAGGTAGTGATTGACCGGCAGTTGAATTCGTCCGTCCATACATCCGATGACAGTACAAAAACGATTGTTGAGTTCCATACAGCAATGCTCCTTCTGGGCGATGAATTCCCTGAACCCTCAGGGCGTCTTATTCAGCCAATTTTACCAGTTATTGTCTTTTTCATAGCCCAAACGAATCAGGAGATCACCCGCAACGGCCTTAAAAGCTTCTTTGTTCGCTTCGGTGAAATATTCGCGCCAGTTACCTGGCTGAGCTTTGCGGTAAGTGCCGGATCTTTTCGGCACGATAGCTTCTTCTAAAACCTTAAAAGCCTGATGTTGAGGGACACGCAATTCAAATCCCCGCTCTTGGAGATAGTCCAGAATCGCTCTGAAGGCTTTCTGACGGTTCAAGATCAAGTCTTCAAAACGCACACAGAGTACCGCCGGAGTCTCCAACCATCCCAAATAATCGAGATATTTTTGGCGTACTCCTGCCAATTGAGCATCAGGTTCATTCACACCGTAGATAGCGGCGTTCAGGCGCTGTTCCATGTCTTGCAGGCGTTGGGTGTAGTAGTGGTGCATACCATGCCCATGATGAATCTGGGTGGCGTAAAAAACATGCGAGACCAGCATATCGCGCGGGTCGCGGTAAACGAAGATGGTGGCGTATTTAGGTTGAGTTAATAACGAAACAAAGGGTTCGTGGGCTTGAATGTAACCATAAGCAATATCCCCTGCCTGCAGACGCTGGAGATTGCGCAAGATTTCCGAATCGTCGAGTTTGCGATTGTCTTCAGAGCGGTTCACCGGCGGGAAGCCGGGGTTGACAAAGGGTCCAAGGCGTGTTAAGCCCTGCAGCACTTGAATAATCAAATGCGAGCCTGATTTTGGCATGGCGTTGCCCAACACAGCCGGCAAGCAGGCTTGATAACGCGCCCCCCATCGCAGAGCTGCCATCCAGCGTCGTCCCTGCCAGCGGGCGCGTTTTAGAAGGATTTTGATAAAAAGAGGTACAAAAGTGGTCATATTTTACATTCAAGAGTTTCAGGAGATTTTTTCTAGCCGTGCCGGGCTGGTGAGCGGGAGAACGAGACCAATCCTTTTTCGGCGAAAATTGATACCACCTCCCAGACGGCTTGAAACGGAATCGTCAGTTCATCGGCAATATCCGAGATGGTATGTTCACCATCGCAACGTTCCATGATTTCGAACAAGCGCAGATTACCTTCGGGATTGGTGCGATAGTCAATCCAAATGCCGTAGCCGGAGAGGAAGATCTCCCCTTTAAAGTGGTTGACAATATATTGATCTCTTTCCCATGCCTCCAACAGTCCAAGCACCAAGTCTCGCGAGGCTTCCAAGCGTTCTGCGGTGACAATCTCGGGAGTATCTAAGCTGGAGTGATATTCACGGTAGGGTTGGGGAGGATAGCTGGGTTTTTCTACCCGTGAGAGAGAAAGCATCGGTACACGCACGCCTGGGGCATTGAACTGACGTTCGTCGTTGGGGACGATTTTGCGATAAGCACCTGTGTAGCCGCGGGGGTCTAAGCCACGAAAGGCGGCCGCAAAGCAGCGATCAACGCGGCTGTGGGGTTGAAACGAAAACTGCAAAGCATGAGGGCTGTCGTTGCCCAGCATCTCAAGGAATAGTCCACCGATCATGTGGGGAATGATGTCTTCATGGTGGCTTAAATAGGCTACCGATCCGATCGTTTCAGGCACGATTAGGAAGCGGTAGGTGTAATAAGGGGGCGATTGAGCTAGTAATCGGCGCATCACCTCCACCCCAACGACAACGCCCGTTAAATCGTCATTGACCATCGCCGGATGGCAGAGGTGCGCTGCTAACATAAATGTTTCTGCGCTCTGGCCTGGGACAATCACTTCACCGACTTTCAAGGTGCCGGGCTCAAAGGTGGTGCGGATGACCACGCGGTATCGGTCATCTTTGAGCGAATCTTTTAGCAATTGTGTGGCACAAAGTCCCCAATCGCGTTGGTAGTACTTGAAGACAAAGGGAATCGCTTGCGGCAAGGTTGGGTGTGTGTGGAGGTGGGCAAAGAGTTCTTCTCGACTGACAATGCCTTCAAAAGGCAAGGAATAGGACACTACGTGCAGGGGATGATCGGCTGCATCAAGGAGCCGTTTGCCGTCCAGAGTCTCTAAATAAGCTTCGTGGCAAGTCCATTTTTCGGGGATGCGCCATGTCCAGCATTGTTCGCCGGTAGGGTACTCGTGGATGACCATCGGCACTTCCTGTGCCAAACGATAAAGAGCTTGGTCGAAGCCATCGGAAACGATGTCGCGGCGCAGAAACCAAAGTTCATGGATGAGATCGAGCATAGAGGTGGCGTTCATGACTTCACATATCGTTCGTGCAATTCACGGGTTCGTGGACTTTTCTCATCTGCAAGTTACGCATTTCTACAAAAACTGAAAAGCCCATGGCGAAGTAGATATATCCCTTTGGAATATGTGGATAAAGGCTCTCAACAACCAGCGTGAAGCCAATGAGCAGCAAGAAAGAGAGCGCCAGCATCTTGATCGTGGGATGTCGTTCAACGAAATCACCAATCACATCTGCCAAAACGATCATACACGTTGCAGCAGTGATAATGGCTGCGATCACAATAGACACATGTTCGGCAATTCATACTGCAGTAATTACCGAATCTAAAGAGAAAACAACGACTAAAAGCAAAACTTGGATCATAATGCTCGAAAACGTTACCTTCGTTTTTGCAGAGTGTTGTCTTTCTGTTCCCTCTAGTTTCTGGTGTATTTCGCTGGTAGCTTTTGCGAGAAGAAACAGACCCCCGCTAAAAAGAACCGCGTCGCGACCGCTGATTTCAAAGTTGGCGATTGTGAACAGGGGTTTGGTCAAGCCAATGAACCAAGATAAAGAGAACAAAAGGATGATCGCGAGATGACTGCTAAGCCAATTCCTGTACGACGGGCTCGTTCTTGTTGCGAGAGGGGTAATTTGCTGGCTAGAATGGAGATAAAAGTAATGTTATCCACTCCCAATGTGATCTCCAAAGCAGCTAAGGTGATAGAAGCTAGCCAGGTTTCAGGATTGGTTAACCATTCCATGGTGCGTGCTTTTTATCAAGAATCTCATCTTCTAAAGCGAAAGCGATTAAGCGGATATGCTTTCGTTAAATCCTTTTGAATAGGGATATTTCCCGAAACAGATGATCATCTAAATCTGACGCCAACTTAATTTGAGAATGTCTTGGCACAAGACTTTCATCAAGGGACATCAGGTCGGTTGGTGACCAGGCTCCACGGGTCGGCGGTCAGGAATTCTTCCACCATGCTGACAAAATCTCTCATGCGGCAAGTGGAGATAAAGCCGTAGTTCAGGGGCTGTTGGTGCCATTTTCCCTGTTCTTGTAGGCGATATTGCACCGGGTGCAGGTCGAGATGGGGGTTGAGGTCAAGGTCACGGACGTACATGCGGTAGGTGCGCTCTTCCCATTGGTCATTTAGGCGCACTTGACCGCGAAATTCCTTCCAGTAGCGATAGGGAACACCTACCCGCTGTTCAGCATAATGTAGCAGCGAGATCGCTTGCACGTCAGCGCCGAGGAGGACAATCTTGAAATCCAGCGCTACCATGCGATCGAACGCTGAGCCGGCGTCGAAGGCGCCGGAGGTATGGCGGCTGGCTAAATCGGCAGCATGACGACCAATCACAGCGACCGATTGCAGGGGGTGGGGGCTGCGTTGGGCAAGACGGTGTTGGCGCACGTACTCAGAAAACACCCCCATGCCGGCTGAAGGTGTTTGGTGGAGATCAAAGGGTTCGCCGCGAGCAAAAGCGAAGTTAAAAGTGGGTACGACCAACGTGCCCTGTGAAGCGCCGTTCTCAGTAGTGTTCAAATCAATGCCTAGGACAGTGGCAAAAGCGGACAAGATCATCTTCATTCCCCCTTCGGGTTTGCCCAAGAAGTGCAAGGCAGAATGAACCAGCACGCCATCACCGCCCTTTATCCCCAGTGAGCTTAAGGTTTCCTTGACTAGGGTATAGGTTAATTGATGCATTTGCTCAGAAATTGGGTGAAGTAGGGTATGCCGTCACCGCAGATAGCGATTGAGTTCTTTTACTAACAGGTGAACGGTTGTACAAGGATTGTCCTCTGCAGGGTTGTGATGGGGTTGGTAGCTGGTACAGAGCTTTTCAGCGCGTTGGATAGCACTTATTTTATAGCAAGCTGATGTCAATAGAGTAGGCTCTTTAAACTCAAACTTATCGCACTGCCGCTTTCACTTCGAAGGGCATTTTCCTTTACCTCCCTTGTTCAATCTTGAGACGGGGATTCAAAGATTACTCTTCGATATACTCATCCCACAGCAAGCGCCCAACCCGAAATTCGAGTTTGAACCCCATGCGCTCGTAGAGCTTCCAACTGGCTTCGTTATCACGCAAAACTTGAATTTCAACTGAATGGACGCCCTGTTCCCGTAGCCAGTTTAATGCCAGGCGGGATAATTTATCGCCAATGCCCAATCGGCGCGCTTCAGGTTCGATCCACATATCGCTCAGCTCTCCGACTAGGACGCCGCCCATGTAAGCCGGAACGCGCTTGATCCGGCAAAGCATGAAGCCGACGACGCGCCCCTCGATTTCGGCAATATCGACTCGGCTAAACCGTCCTAAGGTGCGGCGGAAGGAGTCCAACCACACTTCGCCGATATTCTCAGGATGAGGCAGACGATACCCGACCTGATAAAAGAATTGATTGAGTTTGGTGTAGAACTCTGTTAGCTTGGGGAAATCCGCCTCTGTTGCTAGGCGGTAATGGACAATGGGTTGCGATGTTTCACTCATTGAAGGATCTCCTGCATTGAACGAGGCCACTGGGCAAGGTCGAAGCCGAACTGGGCTAAAAAGGCAAAGACAATGCGCTCTAAGCCAAAAGCGACACAACCGGTGTGGGCTGGCGAGCCATCTGGTAAATGTATACTTAAGTGTCGTCCGAAGAAATCTTGATGATAATTGTATGAACCCACTGCCAGCGTGCTGTCTTTAAATGGCAAGCGGGCTCGGATCTCGTATTTCAATTGAAAAGCGCTCTGAAAAGCGGCTTGCTTGCGAAATTCGCCGATGAAAAAGGGGTCGTTGGCGCTTTCCACACGATAAGCAAAGCCGATTTCTTCGAAGACGCGCTGCATCCGCTGACGGGCTATCTCGCGGTTTTCCAACACAAACTCTTTGCTGCCGACAAAGATCACTTCGCGCATGGTGAAATTCCACAGTCGCTCCAGCGAGCTCAAGTTGAGCGATTCGTAGCGGAAGCAGTTGCCGACCGCCGTAGCGGTGACCCCTTGGGGGGGCAGGGTTTGATCCGCCAATGTAAAGTACAAATGATAGCAAACGGCGGGCGAGAGCAGGGTTTGAATGGGAGCAAAACGCTCAAAAGGTGCATTCAAATTGCCGTGTTGATCACAAGCAGCTCCTTCGGCAAAGGAGTCAATGTGGTCAAGGTCCTCGCGCAGGTGGGTGGCAAACGATAGCGAGTGGGGGAAAGCCCGAAAATATCCTACCTTTTCGAGATAGCGGGCTGGGATCAGCGTGGGGAAGCGGTAGGGTTGGGCAGAAAAAGAGGCGGCTAGGTCGAGAAACCGCTGTTCGAACCAATCCACGAGGCGGGTAAGTAATGGGCCTAGGACGTAGATGCCCTGTGCCTCTTGACTGATCTCACCTCGTCGAGCCAGTTCGGGCATCGGATCGCCATTGAAAGGTACCCGACGATCAAGGTAGTCCTCCAAAACTTGCACTTTGGGACGAATAGCGCCTTGCGCCATTGAAACAACAACGCGCTGGACTTTCTCTTCGATCGTAGCTTGTTCGGCGGTGGAAAGGGGCTCTTTAAGCTCGATGATGATATTATCCCCCGCAGCGCCGATGTGGGCTGCAGCAATGCGCTCATCGACGTAGGCAAGCTTGGATTGCACCTCGCCGACCAGATGAGGGGGAATGGTCACGGTGGGCGGAAATTCAATGATGGTGGCGTTCATGTGCTAGCTCCACTGTGATTGTTTTCGAGATATTGCCGGATGGCTGTAAAGCTGGTCAACGTGGCAATGGTGTCTGCGTTGATTTCGATGCCGAAAAACTCTTCCAAACGCATCATCACTTCCATGTGACCCATTGAGTCCCATTGAGGGATGTCGCCAAAAGCCAAATCCTCGTCAATTTCGTCGGCTGGCACTTGCAGCGCCATGGATAAAGTTTCACGGATGCGCGCATTGAGGGGATGGGAGGGAACGTTTTGGCTCATATAAATATTCCTTAGAGTAAATTAGGGAATAAACAGAGTTTGCGTCTCTGAGATGCTCTTCGAGAAGGTTTTGCCGTGATGCAGATAAGTGACATCTAGCTTTTTCGCTTCTCCCGGAAATGGGTCTTCGCCAAACTCTTCGGGGGTGGCAACTAGCTCTAGTTTCCCGTCCTTTACCTTTGCCCTGAGGATTGGGGTGACATCCATCCAATTATCCTTTGCCCCATACCTAGCCGCGAGGATGACCGGCTCGTCTTCGCTTGAAGGGGTTTGACTCGGCGTTTCAAAGAATTTTGCTTCAGATTTCTCCAATTGGGTGACCGGAGCGAGTTTGGTCATGAAATCGGGGTTGAACACAATTTTCCAGATGCTGATGACCAAACCGAGGGCGTCTACGAATAGAGCAGCGCCGGCAGCGGTTACTACATTACTTGAATAGGATTGATGATTGAAGAGAATGACGGAGGAAATGACCATGATTGCTGCCAGCAGGACAACCGAGGCATATCCCATGACCAGTCGAAGTTGAAACCAGCGGTTTTCGTGGGCTTTATGCTGGTCAAAAGTCTCCCGCTCTTGTCGCAACCGTTCTTTGATACGCTCGATCTGAGGTTCAAAACTCTTGTCCATCAGGCTATTTCACTCCTTTGAGAACGCGCAACGGGTCAATCGGTCGGTCGTTAGGGAGAGTATAACGCAAAAGGGTAACAGAAATCAAGCAACTCTTACCCCCACAAAACCAATTTCGCGCCTCGGGCAAAGCAAAATTGAGCTTGATTTTAGGCAATGGCTTTGACTTTGAGCACTCCGACGCTCTGGTATTGGGGATCCCACCTCCCCCAGGGCATCCCGTTCTCACCTGAGGTGAAATAAAAGCTGGCTAGGTTATCTCGCAGTTCGGCGCAGTTGCGCAGAGCCTCGAAAAGCTCGTTGTAGCGGTCATAGTTGGAAGGCGCAGAAGGAGAGAGGGCGAAAGCACGGCGCAAGGTGGCTTCTGTATAACACCATCCTTGAGAGGGTTGGTGAAACCAATCGCGGTCGGGGGATGCACCAAGCGTGGCAAGGAGGATGCCCCCAGGTTTCAAGACCCGCATTAATTCGTTAACGACCTGCGATAAACGGTCGGGGGGGTTATGTTCAAGGGCTGACAACGCAGCGACAGCGTCTAGAGAATCATCGGGGATATCAATCAGGTGGCACAAATCCTGATTGTAAATCCAGACCCCAGCCCCTCCTTCGACGAGAGGGTTTAGTAGTGAAGGCATATCCCCCTCTCCCTTTGGGAGAGGGGCGAAGGGTGACGACCTATCCCCCTCTCCCAAAGGGAGAGGGGTTAGGGGTGAGGGCTTATTCCCCTGTCTTTCTGGGAGAGGGGTTAGGGGTGAGGGCTTATTCCCCTGTCTTTCTGGGAGAGGGGTTAGGGGTGAGGGCTTATTCCCCTG
>CAKZNJ010000290.1 GCA_937129505.1 uncultured Anaerolineae bacterium
AATAATTTTGGACGTAGTATAAATCTTCTTCGGTGTGCTCGTGCATAGGCTTGTCGCTGCGCCCGTTCACCTGCCACCAGCCGGTAATGCCTTGGGGCACCGCAAAGCGCTTTCGCTGCCACAGTTCATACTGTTCAACCAGATGCGGCATCTCAGGACGGGGTCCCACCAAGCTCATCTCCCCTTTCAACACATTAAAAAATTGTGGCAACTCGTCCAAACTGGTGCGGCGTAAAAAACGCCCTACCCGCGTCACACGCGGATCGGGCTTATCTTTGCGTTGATGGATACGACCATTTTCATCGACCTCTTCAATGACATGGCGTATTTGTTCCGCATTCTCCACCATGGAGCGAAATTTGAGCATCTCAAACAGCTTGCCATTTTCCCCTACCCGCAATTGGTGGAAAAATATCGGACCCGGCGAATCGAGCTTGATCGCCAAGGCAATCAAACCCATCACAGGCAGCAACAGGGGCATCAACAGCAGCGTGAGACACACGTCCAATGCGCGTTTGAACAACCGTTGGGTATCGCTTAGTGCAGGAGCACGCAGGTCAATCAGAGGCACTCCAGCTAGCTCTTCGACTCGCGCTTGATGAAGCGCTAAGGTGTAATAATCTGGTACTACCCAGACGCGCACAGGTAGTTCATGCAATTCGGCAACCAAGAGGCTGATTTTGGCTGCAACGCGTGAAGGCAGAGCAAAGATGACATCATCAACCTTGTGTTCACGGATGACGCGTTGCGCTTCCCCTATCCCCCCCAGTACATCAGCCCGTTGTTGCTTTTTGGGATCGTCATCCAAGAAACCGATTAACTCAATGTTGAAACTTCCCATCCCCCGAATTTCCTTTGCCACGCGCATCCCGACCGGCCCGGCGCCTAAGATCAGCACGCGACGCACTTGCCCATTAGCTGTTGGCGCAAGAGCACGGAAGTAAAAGCGGTGCAACCCATGAGCAACAACGACAAAACCATAAGCTAGTCCGGCGAAGGAAAGAAAGAGAGCTCGCGAAAGTTCACGCAAGGTCAAATAAAGCAACCCCGCCAGCATGACAGTCGCTAAAATCGAACCAAGGGTCAGGCTATTTAGTTCTTGAGCAATGCGAAAATGACGCCGCCCATCATAAACCCCGAACAGCAGCAATAACATCACCCATATCCAACCAAATAGCGGATACAGCCAAAGCTCCACGCTCGGAGGCGCCTCAATTGGTTTTGCGACGCCAAACCAATCATCCAGATTGGGACGCAGAAAGGTTGCGACTTTGAATGCCAGCATAACCAATCCCCCGTCCACCAACATCGCAAACAGGGCAAACTCAACTGAAAAGCGGCGTAGCATTTTCCCTCCTTCGGCAAAAGGGATTTAGAACAATTCTCAATTAGAAGTATATCACTGCAAGCTCAATCTTGGGATGCAATAGAAGCTTGCAAACGCCTTTGAGTCTCTATCATCTTATTAACTTCTTGCTCAATCCAGGCATATGTTTTCCTCAAGCCCTCCTTCAATGGCAGCGATGGCGCCCAGCCTAACACCTGACGAATCAAGGTATTATCCGAAGAGCGGCCGCGCACTCCCATCGGTCCCGCGACATAGCGCTTGCGCAAGGTTTTCCCCGAAATCTCGATCACCAGATCGACTAACTGATCGATCGTGATCATCTCAGCCGATCCGACGTTTAGGGGCCCGCTAAAATCAGCCTCCATGAAGCGTCTGACAGCCTCTAAGCATTCCTCAATATACAAAAACGAGCGCGTTTGTTTTCCATCTCCCCATACCTCCACCTCTCCTCCATCTGGCGCCATTGCCACCTTGCGGCAGATCGCCGCTGGCGCTTTCTCCCGCCCATCCTTCCACGAACCGAAGGGCCCAAACACGTTATGAAAACGGGCAATGCGTACCTCTAAGCCGTAATTGCGTTGAAACGAGAGATATAACCGCTCGCTGAACAGCTTTTCCCAACCATACTCGCTATCTGGCTGGGCGGGATATGCCGACTCTTCTGAGGTTTTCGGGTTATCGGGATCCAATTGATTGTACAGGGGGTAGATGCAAGCCGAGGAAGAGTAGAAAACTTTCTTGACCTTCATTTCAACGCATCGGGGTGCTACATTGAGGTTAATGAGTGCGGAGTTATGCATTACATCCGCGTCATGTTCACCGGTGAAGATATAGCCGGCCCCTCCCATATCTGCAGCCAATTGATAGACCTCGTCAAAAGGCTGGTCAATCACTTTCGCAACAACTTGCGAATCG
>CAKZNJ010000291.1 GCA_937129505.1 uncultured Anaerolineae bacterium
CTTCGATCAAAATTTGTCCTTCGGAGGGCACTTCAAAACCAGCCACCATGCGTAGGGTGGTCGTCTTTCCACAACCGCTTGGACCGAGAAATGAGACCAACTCCCCCTTGTCCACTTTTAGGTTAAAATCTTTGACAGCTACGGTCTTTCCAAAATACTTACTGACTTGGTTGATTTCCAAAAATGCCATAAGAACCTCTCTACATGTTAGTGTGCCCCCGCCACTTGCTCCGCCCCTCTGGCGCCTCGGCCTATCCATTGAATGAGCATCATCATCGACCAAGTAATCGCAAAACTGACTAGCGATAGTGCTTGGGGAGTATAAGGCCGCATTGAGCCGATTTCTTCCAAATAGGTGGCAAAGGCTGGCCAGGCAAGCAATGAGGCAAAAACGAATTCGCCCATGACAATGGCAAAGGTAAGAAAGACTCCGCTTAAAATTGCCACCCGAATGTTGGGAAAAATCACTTGGGTGATAATTGTCCCCCATCCCGCCCCTAAACTCATGGCTGCTTCGGTCAGGGTGCGGATATCGATCGCTCGTAAGCCCGCATCCACAGAACGAAACATATAAGGCAAGGAGAGGACAATATAACCCGCAACAAGAGGAATGGGTGTAGAAGTAAGCACAAGAGGCGGACTAGCATATAAACGGATCAAGCCAAAGGTCAAGACAACGGCTGGGGTTACAAATGGCATCAGGGTAATAAATTCCACAATTGGCCTTGCCTTCGGTAAACGCCAGTGCACCCAATAAGCCGTTGGAACCACCAAAAGCAAACTAAAAACGATGGTTAAGCTTGCCCACCACAGAGAATAGCCAAAATTATAATAGAATTGGGGATCCTGAAAAGCGACACGATAGGCCTCGAAGGAATAGACCCCTTTCTTCATTCGCAAACTGAACTCAAAGGTCGAAAACAGGGGCAAGAAAAAATAGATCATGCCGAGGATAAAAATCACCCACGCAAATAAATTCACTCGTTTCATCTTAACCACCTCGAAGCACGGCGTTGCAAGCTGACATACGCCGTCATAGTTAGGGACATGATGACAATCATACCCAATGCTAAAGCGTTGCCTAAACCGGGATTGTATAACACATCACCTTGGATTTGGGCGCCGATCAGGATTGTGACCAGATTAATAAAGCTGCCCGAGAAGGCATACGCCGTCGCATAAGCACCGAAAGCATTGCCAAACAGGAGAATCATCGTCCCCAAGAGGGTAGGCATCAGAATCGGCAGCGCAACATACCGCCAATAGTCCAGTTCCGTCCCACCAAGGTTCTCACAAGCTTCCCGCCATTCGCGCCGCAAGCCATCTAAGGCTGGAGCCATAATCAGCACCATCAAAGGGAATTGGAAGTACATGTAAACAATACTCAAGCCATAGATGTTGTAAATCGAAAAACCCATCGCTCGTGTATCGATATTAAAAATCTGTTCCACTAAACGGGTGACTAGCCCAGCATTTCCCATTGTCGCAACGAAAGCAAACGCCAAAGGCACTCCGGCGAAGTTTGAGGCAACACCCGAAAACGTCAAGAGAAAGGAGCGCAAGGCTCGCGGCAGGCCGCCCAAAATCACCGAGTAAGCAAGTAAAAAGCCAAAGATTCCGCCGCCGAACGCCGTGATCACACTGATCGTCAGGCTCGTTCGATAAGCATTGATAATGTCCTTGACGGTAAACAAAGCAATGATATTCTCAAAAGTAAAGTCACCGCTGCGGGTCTGAAAACTGCGCACGAAGATAGAAATTGAAGGTAAGAAAAGAAACATCACTGCAAAGAGCAGAAAGGGTAACAAACCCAACCATGCTGTCCATTCTGAGCCTGCTTTAAAGGGGCGCGCTTTTGGCGCGCCCCTTTCAGCTAGGCGTGTCTCCTCAATCGGTTGCACGCCCATCTTCACTACTCTCCGTAAACTTCTTTTCGCCAGTTTTCGGTAATATAGGTCCTCATCTCCGTTTGTTCTTCTACGGTTAGAAATACTGCTTTTTCGTATGCCTCTGCAGGAGGTAGTTTATCCAGTAGTTCCTGAGGAATAACACCCCGTTTAACCATATCGGTAAAGCGGATGGGGTGAGCATATCCTTTCAAGTAGATCAATTGACCCTCATCGGACATGACAAACTCCCACCACAGGCGCGCCGCATAGGGATGGGGGGCATAAGCGCTGATACCACCCGCATATGGACCACCAACTACCCCTGTTTGAGGGACAACAATCTCTAGGTCAGGATTGCCCGCGAGGGCATCGCGATTGGCAAGAGCAAGGTAATCCCACTCAATGACAACCGGTGTCTCACCTTGGGCGATCCGTCCCTGATCAGCAATGACGGGAATGAAATTGCCTTTGGCATTCATCTCTTTCCAGAACTCCAAACCTGCCTTCGCCGCCATGCTTTTATCTCCATTGGCGCGGGAGAGACCTGAAGCGATGACCGTCATCACAGCTTGGTTCGACTTCAAAACATCCCCTGCCATCGCTACTTTCCCTTTGTACTCAGGCTTCAAGAGGTCTGGCCAATCTTGCGGAACAGGGATCTTGGGATCTTTGATCACTTCGAAGACCAAAACGCCGTAATACTCTCCCCACCAGTAGCCCTCAGGATCTTTGAGTGGAATGCTATCCCACGTGGCAACTTTATATTTGGCAACCAAACCCTCTTCTTTGGCAATCTTGGTGTAGGCAATACCAATGTCGATGACATCTGGAGCTTGAGGGCCCTTGCTGTCTTTGTTGGCGCGAATCGCTTCCAATTCTTCGGCCGATCCGGCATCGGGATTCAATTCATTAATCTCAATCCCATATCTTTGCTTGAAGGTAGAGAGCATCTCGCCGTAGTTTGCCCAGTCGTGGGGAAGAGCGATGGTGGTCAGCTTTTTACCTTCCACTTCGACTGCCTTTACCAGCTCTTCGAGAGGGATTGTTTCGCCGCTGCTTAGGTCAGGCAAGGTGAACTCAGGGGTTGGGGTAGCTCTGGGAGCGCATGATGCCATTAACGCTGCTCCTCCAGCCAGTCCGGTGAGCTTTAAAAATTCACGTCGAGAAATTTTGCGATGCATCTTATCCTCCATTTGTTTGATATTAAGGTTATGAAAATTGTCATCTGAAGTAATACCTAGCGATCGGACGCATCAGCAGCAACCACCTCCTTTCGTATGCATTTCACATTGAAAGTCCATCTTCAGTTAGGGGAGTGATTTGTTCTATATTTCTATCAGGGATTTTCATTAATAACAGTTTTCAATGTTAATATCCATTAATTATGTAAATTTTATCATGATGCCTGCGCATTGTCAAATACATTCTGTCACCTGTCTACCTGTCGCCTTGAATAAGGCTAACTTTTACGGACATAATTTTAGTTTTTCACTTCAGAAATTTATTAAGAAAACTGTTAAGAATGAGTAAGCAATGATTAATGACCCTAACTTCTGCAAGTCATGAAAGTAGGCCGAAATAGATTTCGGCCTACTTTTTCTCTTTTCCTACTCAACGGGAATTTCCTTGTAGACTTTCTCGACATCAATCCCTTGGCGGCGGCGATAGCGATTGAAGCCCACATAGATGGCTGCGGCGAGCAGATAGTTGAACAGCATAAACAGCATTGAACTGACGTTCGACCAACCGATGGCATACAGCGGAAAGTCAAACGGGGGTACATGTGGATCCCAGAACCACTCGACGAGCAGCCAGTCAAGGAAACCCAAGAAGACCAAGCCTGCAGAGGTAATTACAGGCAGCAATTCTCCCTTGATGACTCTGGAGCCGACATAATAGATTATCCACAACAGCAAGACCGCATTGATTACCGTCAGCAGGGAAACCACAATAACGATAAACCAGGTCAACCCATCTGCACCAATGGCTGCCAAACCGCCAAGCACGCTTTGCATGTATCCAAACGAGGTGACAATCAGATACACCGCTGCGACCGCATACAGGATCATGACCAACCAGCCTAAAACAGAAGGAGTCTTGTATTGAGCGATGGGCGACCCCTCAAAGATTTCTTTCTGACGCCAAGGTAAGATCACCGCAGCTACCGTTGTGCCAAGGAACGTAACCGCAATAACCAAGGTAGCATCCAAAGCTAGGGTCTGAAAGCTCCAGATATTGAACGAATAGAGAATAGAAACAATCACCGAAGGGATCACCATCAATAGAAGGGCGTTGATCGGAGTGCGTGTGCGCGGCTCAACCGCCGATACCCATTCGGGCAACATGCGGTCAAAAGCTGCGGCAAAGATCACCCGAGTAGAGCTCAGGAACACTGTTCCCGACCACCCAAACCACCACAAGCTCAATAAGAGCACTACGATGAAATGCACCACGGGGCTTTGGCTCATGAAGGCGGCAAACAGCACGGGGTAAGGCCAGAAAGGCAGGGGTGGGGATTCTTCCGTGTATCCCCAAGTGTAGTTCCAGAAGGCGCCGTTGGCTTTGTTATAAAAATCCCAGCCAATCGATTTGTTTATCAGGGCGAAGAAGATGAGAGCCAAAGATGCTGTGACGATAATCGCCCAAGCCATACCCCAAAAGTTGCGCTTGTAGTCATTAGCGCCTCGCACTTCACCGTATAAGGTCGAACCCCAGTTTGGCCAGAGGTTAAAGAAGACGATCATAGGAATTAACGCCATGCTGGCGCCGACGGCAAAATTGCCCAGTGAGGCGGCAACTGTGCCCGCTGCTTCACCAGCAGCCAAAGTGGCTTGGTATAGATCACCGCCGTTAGCACCAAAATATCTGGCTGCAAAGAGGTTGAGATTGGTCATGAAGGTTTGTTGATTGCCAAACAAGAGCAGCAAAAACACAATGAACAGACCCAACATGCCGCCAAAGAAGCAGAACTTCTGCACGCGGGCGTACCATTTCATCCCCACAGCGATATAGATAAACACAATGAGACAAACGGCAAGGCAGCCGACCAGCAGCCCGGTAGAGGTGTTGGTAAACCACAGCGCAGCATCCTTTGCCCCTACAATCGCCAAGATGGGGGTAAAGAAGGTGTAAACCAACATCTGCCCATAGAGGGGCACCCAGAGCCACAGGATGAACCACCAGCCGGTAACGGCGAGCAAGAAACCAATGCCTCTCCCGAGAATTCGGCTCTGCCAGACATAATCTCCGCCAGCGCGTGGCATCGCCGAGATTAAGCTCGCATAAACGATGACCTCAAAGATGGTGAACACGCCACCAATGACCACAGCAGTGGCTAAATTCCCCTCGAAATAATAACAGTAGGAGAAGATATATAAACCGAGGGTAATCAGGTTAATCGAGAAAGTAGCGTAGATGAACGCATCAAAGGTTGACCACGCTCGTACCAGGCCGCTTGCCTTACGCACAAACAATGTGACTTCACTCATACTTCTCTCCTTTCATGTGATTTCGAAACAGATCACGGCTCAACGCCATCTCACAGCAAATAGGCGTTTGTCAGAAAAACCAATCCTTCTCGATTCTCACCTCCTTTCCTTATTGTTGCTGCCATTCTTCCCCAAGATTTGCGTTTCAAGCCCATTTTTCTGCTCGGGTGCATTTTTGGCCACTAGCCGGTTGTCAACACGTAACTGCGAATCTTTTTGGGCTCTAACTCCACCACCACGCCTTGGAGAATGCCCTGTTCGTATTGGCTACCGGCATTGATGCACAAGGTGCGGCGGTATTTGCGAGTGCCCTTCCCTTCATGGATATGACCATGGAGACTCAATAATGGCTGGTACTTTTCGATCACTTGTAAAACAGCCTTGCTTCCCACAGGAACCATGGAGCGGCCAGCATATGCTAAGCGCATATCCTTGGTCAACTCTGGGGCTTCATCAAGACCGCTGCCATAGGGAGGTGCATGGAGATTGAAAACCGCATTGCCCACATTTTTGACCTGTGAAACCATTGCCTCAATGCGTTTGAGCAAGGCATCTTCACCTTCTTCGCGGTGCGTCTCCCATGGGGTTGGGTTTGACCAGCCAGTGCTGATCATCTCGTGATGATCGTCCAGCCAGACAACCGTTCCCTCAGCCAACTTTACCGTTTTCGATTGGGCGATAACATCGTCAATTTCGAACACATCATCATTGCCTGGGCAGACATAACAGGTGATGCCTGTGCCGGCAAGTTTTTCATCGGCATATTCCATCCAGCGCTGTACCGTTTTCAGCACATATTCGGCAAACAATTCATCGGAGCGGCCTGGAGTCTCAGCGATTTCTTTAACCTCGTCTGGATCGGTGACATGAGGGTAATAGCCGCGGTTCATAATGGTTGTCACCATTTTATCGACCGCTTCTTTCCCCTCCAGAATGGTCTCCTGTTCCAACAGGGTTACCTTCCATTTGTTATTGCCCTGGGCAATAATCGGGATGATGGCTTTGCCGGTCATATCCCCGCCGAGAATGAGGGTGTCTACTTCGTAGAACTTCGCCCCGCTGATAAACTTTTTCCAGCAAATCTCCGAACCATGCACATCGGTGGCAAAGAAAAATCTCATGATGCTCTCCTTTTATGTAGTATACATTCAATTCCAGAAACCAATGACCATCTCATAAACTCTTCGCCTTTCGCAAACACCACGATACGAGCGGGCATGTCTTTGCGAAGCGGCGCAGTGCCCCACCCTCCCATGTCATTCCGAACGAGCGAAGCGACTCGCCCCGCCGTCTCATTCCGAAGGAGCGTAAGCGACTGAGCAATCTTTCCAAGATTTCTCGCTTCGCTCGAAATGACATGGCGTGTCAAGCTCAAGATGCAATTTGGGAGTATGCTCACAACCACCTGAGCAACCATCGTGCGACTTCACCTGCGAGGGCAGCGCCAAACAAGCCTGTACTCCTACCTGCCTTCCCTCTCCCCATGGGGCATCAAGGGTTTCACCTGTTTTTACCCCGTAACGCCGTTCTTGCCTTTTCTCAATGAACCTTAAAAACGCCATACTCCCTTCTCTTGGCAGTTGTCTCCTAAACTCCGCTCACTGGCTCTGCCGCTTCAAACGGGGTGACCTCCCCGCGCACCATTTCCGGAAAGGCAGCGCGAATACGGGCTTCAATATGAGGTGGGAAGCCTGCCGCCTGAGGGTTAGCGAGGATTTCCGCAGCGCGCTGCTTGGCGCGTTGGTACGCATCCTTAGCACCCCGTTTCTCCCACACTTCGCGTGGGTCGCGGTCGGCAATGCGGGGCATAAGGGCAACCTTCCGCATCCACTTCACGGTGTGTTTATGGGTCATGAAACTACCGCCGGGTTTGACCTCCGCAATCACATCCAAAGCCAAATTTTCTTCGCTGAATTCCATGCCGCGGCGGATGCGCTTCAGCATTTGAGCGATCTCGTCATCGATCACCGCTTTAGCAAAGTCAAAAGCCTTTAGGGCGTCCAACAAACCGCCCATATTGATCATATTTGCGCCGCCCAAAAGAGCAGCTGTGGAGGAAATACCCGTCTCGAAACCCGATTGGGCATCGTTAATTTTTGCATTGCTCAGGCCAATATAACCGCCGGCGGGCACACCATAAAAACGCGCCATTTGGGCAAACGCCATGTGCAACATACCGCATTCTACGCCCCCCGAAGCATAGGCGCCGGTGCGCATGTCGGCGATGGTCGGCAGGGTGGAATAGATCAACGGTGTTTGTGGCTTCACCATTTGCATCAAAACCGCCGCTGCCAAAAACTCGGCGTTGCCTTGGACTAATGTGCCACTCATCGTCATCGGTGAAGTCAGGCCACCGTTGGGAACAATACTGGG
>CAKZNJ010000292.1 GCA_937129505.1 uncultured Anaerolineae bacterium
ATCTCCCAAACAGCGCACTTTGGCGTTCAATTGGTGTATGAAAATCACGCCAAACCAGGGGTGTGGGAGTACACCGACTTTTCGCAACCACCAGAACTCTTTTTGCATATCCTCAACCATCTCGATCAACGCATCTTAGTAAATTTCGACACCGGCAACGCCACCGCATTTAGCCCGCAACCTTTGGCGCTCTTAGAAACTGTCTTACCCAGTTTAGGCAGCATTCACGCCTCGGACACCGCCGAAATTGGGCGCTTAGAGCACGTTCTTCTTGGCAGCGGCAAGGTTGACTACCCTGCCATGTTCCGTTGCCTTCACAAATCCGGTTGGGATGGCTGGATCTGCATCGAAGAAGCTTCTTTTCAAGGCGAGGCAGGTGTCCGCCAAGCCGCCCAGTTTATTCGGTACACCTGGAGAGAAACCTTATTGGAGAAAATCTCATGACCGACATCAAAACCCCTCCCATTGAACCAACGCTCTTGATCGAAATGTATCGCCGGATGCTGACCATCCGATTCTTTGAAGAGGCGATCTTCGACGTTTATCGTAAAGGGTGGATGCCCGGCTTAGCCCATCTGTCCGATGGGCAAGAAGCCACCCCGGTTGGCGTATGCATGGCATTGCGCCCAGATGACACCATCACTAGCACCCATCGTGGCCATGGTCACATCATTGCCAAAGGCGGACAGGTAGAACCGATGATGGCAGAAGTGATGGGCAAAGTGACCGGCTATTGTCGCGGTAAGGGCGGTGAAATGCACATTGCCGATGTCTCGCTAGGCATTCTAGGAGCTAATGGGATCGTCGGTGGAGGCTTGGGCATCGCAGCAGGCAGCGCATTTACCGCAAAACGGGAAGGCAAAGGGCGCGTGAGCGTTGCTTTCTTTGGCGACGGCGCAGTAAATCAAGGTATATGGTACGAAACAGCCAATATCGCCGTGCTCTGGAAGCTGCCCTTGATTTACGTGTGCGAAAACAACCAGTACACAGAGTTCACGCACTGGAAAAAACTGACCTCGGGGGAAGGCTTAGCCGCCCGCGCTCGGGCGATGGGCATGCCTGGCGTAGAAGTGGATGGCAACGATGTTGTCGCCGTCTATCAAGCGGCGCGCGAATTGGTCGAAGCCGCCCGCCGTGGCGAAGGACCGGCTACGTTAGTCTGTCACACCATCCGTTATGGCGGTCACCATGTTGGCGATCCCGGCACCGCCTACCGCACCAAAGAAGAGATGGAAGAGTGGCGCAAAAAAGACTCCATCCAACGCTGTGAACAATTACTGGTCGAAAGCGGCATTTTCTCCCCTCAAGACATCGAAGCCACCCGCAGCGAGATCGAAGGGCGCGTTCAAAACGCCGTTCAGCAAGCCCGCCAAGACCCATTCCCACCCGTAGAAGAGGTAACAGAAGATGTCTACGCGTGAACTTACCTTTGCTCAAGCTATCCGCGAAGCGCTCGACGAAGAACTAGCGCGCGATGAGAGGATCGTCCTTTTTGGCGAGGATATCGGGGCATGGGGCGGGGTTTTCCGCACCACCGAAGGTCTATACGAAAAATATGGACCCGAACGGGTGATCGACACCCCGCTTAGCGAAGAAGGATACGTCGGATTAGCGGTCGGCATCGCTATGACGGGGATGCACCCCGTCCCCGAGATCATGTTCGGAGACTTTATTACCCTCGCCATGGACCAAATCGTTAACCAAGCCGCCAAAATGCGCTATATGACGGGCGGCCAAGTGGCAGTTCCGATCACTATTCGCGCCACCATGGGAGGCGGTCGCTCCTCTGGTGCCCAACATTCCCAATCTTGGCACGCCTGGTTTGCCCATGTGCCCGGTCTCAAAGTCGCTGTCCCTTCAACCCCTTACGATGCCAAAGGTCTACTCAAAACTGCCCTGCGTGAACCCAATCCGGTTCTATTTTTCGAAGATAAGGTGATGTACCATAAAGTCAAAGGACCTGTGCCCGAAGAAGAATATCTGATCCCCTTTGGAAAGGCTGACATCAAGCGCGAGGGGGAGGATGTCACTATTGTTGCCCTTTCTCGCATGGTGCATACCGCCCTTGCAGCCGCCGCCCGCTTAGAGCAAGAGGGCATCTCAGCCGAAGTGATTGACCCGCGCACCCTTACCCCACTGGATGAGCAAACCCTGATTCAATCGGTGTCTAAAACGGGCGGCGCAGTCATTGTAGACGAAGGCTACACCCGTTTTGGGGTGACGGCTGAGCTGGCAGCCGTGATTGCCAAAGGCGCGTTTGATTACCTCGATGCCCCTATCGAGCGAGTCGCTGCTATGGATGTACCTATTCCTTTCTCACCCCCCTTGGAATTTGCTACCATCCCCGAT
>CAKZNJ010000293.1 GCA_937129505.1 uncultured Anaerolineae bacterium
GGTGGAGGCGCACTTTTACAGATGCTGGATAAACGGTTGAGTGAAGAACTACGCATTCGCGCGTGGGTCGCAGATGAACCGATGTCCTGCGTTGCGCGAGGTGCGGGGATCATCCTTGAAGACTTGGATAACCTGAGCCGATTTTTAGTTGGTTTGGAACGAGGAAGTACGAAGCACGAATAACAAATGAATACCGCGCCTCGTAACTTGCAAACGATCGTCTTTGTTTTGATCGCGCTAGGCATGATTGCGCTTGCATTGGGTGGATATCTAACTTCCCTCTCGCGACTCCTTTTGAGTCCTCTTATCGAGGTTCAAGCTTGGGTCTATTCCCGTTATCAGGTTGCTCAAGATATCCTGCGAGCACCGCAAGATATGGCGCGTTTACAACAGCGCAACTTAGAACTCGAAGCTCAAGTTTCTCAATTGCAAGCGCAAATCATTGATCTTCAACAACAGCTCACTGAAGCCCGGATCCTTTCTGCTTTGGTGGATTTTGCGCGGGCCAATCCCGAAAATCGTTATCAGGCTGCAGCGGTGATCGGACGCGATCCTAGCCCTTTCTTGCGTTATATCATTATCAATCGCGGTTCAGATGATAACATCCGGCGCGGGATGCCGGTAGTTACTCAACAAGGGCTGGTGGGTCGGATTGACGCGGTGACCGCGAACGCGGCTAGAGTGCAGTTGATCACCGACTCAGCCGCCGTCGTCAACGCCAAAATCCAACCTTCTGGCGCACAAGCGGTTCTGAAAGGGCAAGTGACGGGGGATTTACTGCTGGATATGATCCCTCAGGGTGTCTCGGTTGAGATCGGTGATTTGGTTCTCACCTCTGGTCTGGGAGGTGGATATCCAGCGAATATTGTCATCGGACAAGTAGCCGGTATCCGCAGCCAACCCCAGGATATCTTCCAATCTGCAACCGTACAGAGTGTTGTGGATTTCAATCAACTTGAGATTGTCTTGGTCATCGTCAACTTTCGCCCGGTCAATATTGAACCTCTGCTTCCAGAGGGTAACCTACCCTAGCGAGCGAGTCACCAATGGCAATCATAATGGCGTTTGTCGTTTTTATCCCCTTAGCAATTATACAGATCGGCGTTTTAGCCAACTTACCTTTGATTCAAGGTTATGCTGACCTGATTTTGTTGGCAATTTTGGCTTGGTCGTTACAACCAGGGGCGCGAACGGCTTGGCATTGGGGAGTGCTCGGCGGCATTTTGATGACCCTGATCTCAGCCATGCCCCTTGGCGTTTATCTAATTGCCTATCTCTTGTCAGTAGGGATGGTGCTATTGGTGCGTAGGATAATCTGGCGGCTACCTTTACTGACAATGCTGGTGATGACAATTTTTGGGACATGGATAACTTATAGCCTTGGTTTTCTTGCCTTGCAATTACTAGGTCGAGAGCTATCCTTTCGTTATACCTTTGGAACGATCTTTGTTCCGAGCGTGCTATACAACCTTCTCTTGGCTATTCCAATCTATGCTTTAATTGGCGAATTAGCCAAGTGGATTTACCCGGTGGAGCCATTGTATGAATCATAACGGTATGCCTGAAAAACATCTCTCGCCGATTCGGTTGACGATTTTCTTGATTGTGGTTGGGGTGATCTTCTCTCTGTATATCTTCCGCTTGTTTTCGTTGCAAGTTCTACAAGTCGAAGAGTGGGTTGCGCGCGCGGAAGAAAATCGAGTTGAAACCATTAATATGCCCGCCACGCGAGGGATCATTGTCGATCGCAATGGCATTGTCTTAGCTCGCAATGTCCCATCCTATAATGTGGTCATCACCGCTGCGAATTTGCCAGATGATCAAGGTGAGGTACAGGAGATCTATCGTGAACTTTCTGCGATAATTGGCGTGCCTGTCAATCTCAACCAGATAACTCCTGAAAACCCTTACGTCCCTTGTTTTTCCGAACATGGCATCGCGCAAATTGCCGAATATGGGTTATCTTCAACACCCTATCAAGCTGTTCGAGTTCGATGCGATGTAGAGGAACAAGTTGCTCGTATTGTTCAGGAGAAAGCGGTTGATTGGCCGGGGGTTGGGATTGAAATTGAACCCATTCGAGATTATCCAACTGGATCACTAACCGCCTCTATGATTGGTTTTTTGGGACCCATTCCTGCTAATCAGGAAGAAGAGTTCCGCGCCAAGGGGTTGGTGCCGAATCGCGATAAAGTTGGTTATGCAGGCCTCGAATTACAGTTTCAAGATTTGCTTGCCGGGAAGAACGGCTCATGGAAAGTGGAGGTGGATGTAGCGGGCAAAATCATCCGAGGCTTGGAGCCACCCGTAAACCCTGTGCCCGGGGCGAATTTGCGCCTGACCATCGACACCCGTCTACAACAAGCGATGACTGCCATCCTAATGGGGGAAATTGATTATTGGAATCGGCGGTTAAACACGATCCGCTCAACGAGCGGGGTCGTGATCGCAATGAACCCAAAAACGGGTGAAATCTTAGGGATGGTCTCTTATCCCACCTACGAGAATAATCGCATGTCGCGCTTCATCCCCGCTTACTACTACAATCAGTTAATCAATGACCCTGCCAACCCTCTGCTAAATCACGCGGTAGGGGATGTTTTACCCGCTGGCTCCGTTTTTAAGTTGGCTACTGCCGTAGGGGCTTTGAACGAAGGAGTGGTTACCCCTGAACAAGTCCTATCAACGCCGCCCAAAATCACCATCACCGAGCGATATTATGCCAATGACCCCGGCCGCGAGCGCGAATTTGTGGATTGGAACAAAGCCGGTTTTGGACAACTAGATTTCTTGGGGGGGATTGCGAACTCCAGCAACGTTTATTTCTACAAACTGGGAGGCGGTTATCGCGATGAAGTGCCAGTAGGGTTGGGTATCTGTCGTTTGGGTACCTACGCTCGTGCGTTAGGGTATGGAGATGCTCCTGGGATTGAATTACCTGATGAAGAGAAGGGTTTGCTTCCTGATCCCAAGTGGAAGCGAATTACGCATGGGGAAGGGTGGTCAACTGGCGATACGTATATCGCTAGTGTTGGACAGGGGTATGTATTGGCAACCCCGTTGCAGGTCTTAATGTCGGCTGCAACGATTGCCAACGATGGAAAACTCATGAAGCCAACCCTAATCCGTGAAATCACCGATGCCCAAGGAAATGTTATTCAACCCTTCTCCCCAGTTATGCGATGGGACTTGACCAAAGATGCGGTTATTCAGGAATTCTATGACACCACGATTCGCGGTTGTGAACCCATTGAAGGGCGCACAAAGACCGTTCAGCCGTGGGTGATCGAAAAAGTTCAGGAAGGAATGCGCAGAGCGGTTACATATGGGACACTGGCAAGGGAATTTCGTGAGGTAACCATTCCAGTAGCAGGCAAAACCGGCACTGCAGAATACTGCGACCAATATGCCAACGCGAAAAATTTATGTATCCCCGGCAATTGGCCTTCCCATGCTTGGACAGTTGCCTATGCCCCTTACGAAGACCCTGAAATCGCTGTTGTTGCCTTTGTTTACAATGGTGGTGAAGGTGCATCGGTAGCCGGACCGATCGTGCGGCAAGTTATTGAAGCCTATTTTGGGCTGAAGCGAATTGACGCTGAACTCGGTTTACCGTAGGTTCGTGTATAATTTCAATGATAGAGAATGAATAGATTCAAGATTCTTTGAAAAACGAACAGATAACAAAACGATTGCTAGACAAAATGGTCCAAGTCAAGGGTATCCGCGAAGGTTTGTTGTTCCTTCTCCAAGAAGGGAATTGGGAGCAAAATCGGCGTGCTTTATTTGATCTGGTGGGGGCAAAGCAAGAATTTTGGCGTGGTGCACGTGTTGCTCTTGATAGCCGCACTGTTGTTATTCGGGAGGAGGAAATCCTTGCCTTGAAGGATGAGCTAAGCCGGTACAATCTCACCTTGTGGGCATTATTAAGCGAATCGCCATCCACTCAATTGGCGGCGCAAAAATTGGGATTGGCAACCCGCTTGATTCGCGCAGATAAAGAGGAGACCGAAGCCCTCAGTACTCTTGTACAGGAGGGGGAAGCGGCACTTTTTATTAATAGAACCTTGCGCTCAGGTTATCGGGTTGAATCGGTGGGTCATGTTGTTGTTTTAGGGGATGTCAATCCTGGAGCAGAAATCGTTGCGGGGGGGACTATTTTGGTGTGGGGACGGCTGCGCGGTCTGGTTCATGCAGGCGCAGAGGGAGATACCACGGCGGTCGTCTGTGCACTTGATTTGCAACCCACTCAATTGCGAATCGCTGATCAAATCGCTCTTACTCCCCAGCGCAAAGGCAAACCACAACCGGAGATGGCACGGTTGAGAGATGGTCAACTGGTCGCTGAACCTTGGAATGCAAAGGATAGATAAGGAAACGGTATGCCGGCAAAAGTGATTACAATAACGTCAGGTAAAGGAGGGGTGGGTAAGACCACTGCCACCGCCAATATCGCCGCTGCTTTGGCTACTTTGGGTGACAAAGTGGTTTGTATTGATGCGGATATCGGCCTGCGCAATCTCGATGTCGTATTAGGGTTAGAGAACCGCATTGTCTACGATCTGGTAGATGTTGTGGAAGGTCGTTGTCGATTGCGACAAGCAATGATTCGCGACAAGCGTCTGCCGGAATTATATTTAATCCCGGCTGCTCAAACCCGTGATAAAAGCGCAGTTTCTCCCAGTGATATGGTGCGCCTTTGCGATGAATTGCGCCCTGAATATGACTGGGTTTTTATCGATTCGCCAGCCGGAATCGAGCGAGGATTTCGCAATGCGATTGCTCCCGCTGATTTGACCATCGTCATCACAAATCCTGAGGTATCTGCTGTTCGCGACGCCGATCGGATTATTGGCCTGATCGAGGCGGAAGAGAAGGGCCCTGCACATTTGATCATCAACCGGATCAAACTCGAGATGGTCAAAAAGGGGGATATGCTCTCTGCCGAAGACGTTTTAGAGTTATTAGCTGTAGAATTACTCGGTCTGATCCCAGAAGATGAAGTTGTGATCATTAGCACGAATCGAGGAGTCCCTGTCGCTTTAGATGGCAAGAGCCGTGCAGGACAGGCGTTTCGCAACATTGCTAACCGACTACGAGGCGAAAATGTGCCTTTTATGGAGCTAGAAGAGCAGAGCGGTTTTTTGAGCCAGATTGGTCGCTTATTACGCAAAGGAGGCGGATAAAATGGCTCGGATCATCGACCGCATTCTTAACCGCCAGACGAACTCAGCCTATCAGGCCAAGGAGCGAATGAAACTGGTACTGGTACATGATCGTACCAACTTGAGCAGTCAGGTTCTGGAAAACCTCAAAGATGAAATTATCGGTGTCATCTCTCGGCATGTTGAGATCGATGAAAAAGCAGTGCGAATTGAAATCTCCCAGCAAGGAAGAGAACAACGTTTGATTGCCGACATCCCTTTGAGAGCGGCAACACGGCGGCGATTGGGTTAGTGGCAGTATGCGTGGAATAAATTGGCGTCATTTTGATTTTTGGCTCTTAGGGGCAGTTGCTGTCCTCACCATCTTTGGTATTACGATGATCCGTTCCGCAATTGCCGGCAATATTGAGTTACAGGAACTTAATTTGGTGCGTCGGCAACTTATTTTTGCCATCCTTGGCTTTATCGTGATCATTATTACCGCTTCGATTGATTACCGTACATGGTCTACCTTGAACCAGACGATGTACGTGGGCATGTGGATCCTTTTGGGAGTGCTCTTTGTTACCGGCGCAGTCTTTTTTGGATCAGCGCGCTGGTTTGATACAGGGGTAATTCTAATCCAACCATCGGAGTTGGCTAAAATTGTGATGATCCTCGTTTTAGCAGATTTCTTCTCCAAAAACCAAAGCCGTCTACATGATCTGCGGGTAGTGCTGCAAAGTTTTATTCTGACCCTCGGCATTGTCATTTGGATTCTCTTACAACCCAATCTCAGTACCTCAATCGTGATCTTTGTGCTTTGGTTTGCACTTTTGTTCGTCAGCGGTTTGTCCCCGAAGCACTTCTTCCTTTTTGCTAGTATTGGTGTTCTGGCTCCAATCGTGAGCTTTCCCTTTTTGGTCGGTTATCAGCAAGATCGAATCATTAATTTCCTATTTCCCGACCCGGAGGCTCGTCACGGCGAAATCTATAACACCCAGCAGGCGCTCATCTCCATCGGTTCGGGGGGGTGGCTGGGGAAAGGATATGGACATGGCACACAGGTGCAATTGCGTTTCTTGAAGGTTCGCCACTCGGATTTTATCTTTTCAGCCATTGCCGAGGAGTTTGGCTTCATTGGGACGGTGTTGATAATGTTGGTGTTACTTTTCATTATTTACCGCTGTATCCGCGTGGCACGTCGTTCTCAGGATACCTTCGGCGGCCTGATTGCTTATGGTGTAGCGACCTTAATTGCTTTTCAGGCAATCGTTAATATTGGTGTGAACTTGAATGTCATGCCTGCGACCGGTTTGACCCTTCCCTTTGTTAGTTATGGAGGCAGTTCCCTTTTGTCGATCTTACTTGGAATTGGGCTTGTGGAAAGTGTTGCGCTACGCCAAAAAGCGCTTGAATTTTCGACATCCTAATCTTATCACATGGAGCGAGAATGACCCAGAAACTACCCCCTGTTCGGGTGCGTTTCGCACCCTCTCCGACCGGCCGAACCCATCTCGGCAGTGGTCGCACAGCTTTGTATAATTACCTACTTGCCCGCCAAACTGGCGGGCAGTTTCTGTTACGTATTGAGGATACCGATCAAAAGCGATATGTCCCCGAAGCTGAACAGGAGTTGATGGAGAGCCTGCGTTGGCTTGGTTTGGAGTGGGACGAGGGGCCTGATGTGGGTGGTCCTTATGGACCTTATCGCCAGTCGGATCGCAAAGAAATCTATATGCAATACGCCCAACGGTTAATTGAAAAGGATAAAGCTTATTATTGTTTTTGTAGCCCTGAACGCCTTGCTCGGTTGCGGGAACAGCAAATGCAATCCAAACAACCGACGATGTACGATGGACTCTGTCGCAAGTTACTACCAGAAGATGCGTTACGGCGGGTGAAGCAAGGGGAACCTCATGTTATTCGGTTCAAGACCCCTAAGGAGGGAACGATTACCGTTCGGGATTATTTGCGCGGTGAAATTACCGTTGAGAACCGCACCATCGATGATTACATTATTGTCAAATCGGATGGATGGGCACTCTACCATCTCGCTGCCATGGTTGATGACCAATTGATGCACATTACCCATGTCTTGCGCAGTTCAGAGTGGCTATCCACCTTTCCCCTGCATGCTCATATCATTCGGGCATTCGGGTGGCGAGAGCCGGTTTTTGTCCATCTATCTGTTTTTTTGAAGCCTAGTGGAAAAGGCAAGATGAGCAAACGTGAATCGGCGGCGTTACTTCAAGACGGTTATTCGATATTCATTAAGGATTTAGAAAAATTGGGCTATCTACCTGAAGCCGTGGTGAACTGGATCGCCTTAATGGGTTGGAGTTATGATGACAAGTCGGAATTTTTTACGATGCAAGACTTAATCGAGAAATTTAGCCTTGATCACCTAAATCCTTCCCCGGCAGCAATCAACTTCACCAAGTTCGATCATTTTAATGGCTTACACATCCGCCATTTGACAATAGAAGACCTTGCAACCAGAATAAAACCCTTTTTGATCAATGTAGGTTTGAAGGTGGATGACCAAAAACTCATCCAAATAACACCGATCATCCAAGAGAGACTTGTCACTTTGGATGATGCGGTCGAGATGGCGGGTTTTTTCTTCCGCGACCAATTGGAATACGATGCTTCCCTCTTGATCGGCAAAAATATGAGCGCAGACGAGTCTTTGAAAGCCTTGGCGGAATGCCAACAACTTATAGCGAACTTGGACTTTCGCAAAAAAGAAGATTTAGAAATGTCGCTGCGTGCATTAGCCGAGCAGTTAGGAGTGAAAGCTGGACAACTTTTTGGCATCCTACGCATTGCTGTAACGGGCCAGAGCGTTAGCCCGCCCCTGATTGAAAGCATGATGATCTTGGGCAAAGTCAGGGTGATGGAATCAATCGAGACGGCGATTCAACGGCTGAGATTATTGGTCAAAGATGATCAGCCAAATTTGTGAAGTTTAGTTTATATCCAAGCTTCTAGAGTTTTTTGACGAAATCCTCTCAGCGTGGTAAAATGAAGGTGTAAGGATTTGGGGGTTCGTCTAGTGGTAGGACAGCGGACTCTGGATCCGTATGCCGAGGTTCGAATCCTCGACCCCCAGCACGAAAGAGGAGTGATAGTTTCACTCCTCTTTGCGTATTAATCTGAAGCAGCATCAGGCACAATCATGACGTCTTGGATGTATAGGATCTGCTTATTGAAGGTGCGTTGGTATTGCCCGTTGTCATCCCAGTTGTGGTGGGGTTCGCAGAAAAACTTTACTCGAATGCTCTCACCCCGATAAGCGGACAAATCGAGGCTCATTCTATACCAATCCCGCGTGCCACCGATCACTTTAATCCGATCCCATTTTGCTGAACCTTGTTTTTGAACTTCAACATAGCAAAAGTTAATCAGACGACGCGTGTAATGCTTCGTCCAAAAAGTTAATGCTGGATTCGTCCAATTTTGTTCGATCGGGATGTAGTCTTTGCTGAGTAACCATGAGTTAACATGATAATCGGGGTTAGCATAGCAGCCAGCCACTCCGCCATGGCAGGAATAAGGGGAAAGAATTAAGCTGAAGCGGTGAATATACCATTGCTTGATTTCTACCTCAGATGGAGAAGCAGCTTGGGCGGGGTAAGTTAGAGTGAGAAGTAAGCCCAAAAGAAATAGGGTAAAAAGCCCTAAGAATACAGGGCGAAAGAACGCATGATTTGATTGATTCATGGATTGGGTCTCCT
>CAKZNJ010000294.1 GCA_937129505.1 uncultured Anaerolineae bacterium
ATATCGTCAGCAGCGGCATTCGCAACATCGCTGCGCTAGTCGCCCGTTACGGTCATCTTTCCAGCCGAACCATCCTGAACGACTTTTTGCAAGCTGAATTCATCGTGCTGCAGAGACTCCCCGCCTTTGCCGCAGCAGTCGGGCTCTCTACGGAGCAATTAGAAACCGCTCCTAAATTGGCAAAAGCGATGATGTTCAGCTACTTCATTTCGTCAGTGTGTCTGCTGGGCTGCGACGCAGATTTGATCCTTGCTTTTCGCTTCGACTCGGAGGTCTGGATTCAGAACAGCCTGCGTGTTTACCGAGCATTGCGCTCCAAATATGATTTCACCGCTGAGCAAGCGGAGTTTTTCAAAATTTATGAAAACTACCGCGAAGCAGATGAAAAGGTCAGCCCCTACATCCAAGCTGCCCTAGAACGCGGTGAATCTGCTGGACGAATGCAGGAAACCGCCCGTCTGCTCCTTGAATACGAGCTGAGCTTTTGGGATGCCATGGCGGAATTAGCAGGGATTTGAGCCTCACGCGCCAAAAGGAAGTTATAAAGGAGTATAATCACGGTCAGACTCGAGTAATTTTTCTCCAGCGGTGGAGATCGAGTGAGATGTCTGACCAAAGCGACCAATTAATCCTTGTGCAGATAACCGCACCTTCAGAAGAAGCCGCTGAGGGATTGGCACAGCAGTTGCTCAACGAAAGGTTGGCTGCGTGTGTCAATATCCTCAGCAGGGTAAGTTCGCTCTACTGGTGGGAAGGACAAATTCAATCCGACAGTGAAGTTCTGCTGCTGATCAAGACGAGGCGGCAGGGTTTTCGCGAGCGCTTTATCCCGTTCGTGAAGCAACACCACCCTTATCAGGTGCCAGAAATCCTAGCCTTGCCCATCTTGGATGGAAACGCAGACTATCTGCAATGGGTGCTTAGGGAAACCACCCCGAAATCCAATCATTTCTTGGAGGACTGATTGACAAACAGCTTAGATCAAATCATCCCGCGTCGGGGAACGAACAGCTTAAAATGGGACACCTACCCCGAAGATGTCTTACCTTTGTGGGTTGCCGATATGGATTTTCGTTCCCCACAAGCTGTGCTTGATGCTCTGCATCAGGCTATCGAACACGGAATTTTGGGATATCCCATCGGATTGCACAATGAACCCGGACAAAGAGCTGAATTACGTCAGCTTTTAGTTGAGAGAATGGCTCGGCTATATCATTGGGAGATTCGGCCCCAAGATATTGTCTTCCTCCCCGGTGTGGTGGTGGGATTTAACCTCGCCGCCCACGCCTTGGGCGAAACGGGCAGCACCCTTCTGGTACAGCCGCCAGTGTATCCTCCTATCTTGCAAGCCGCCTCCAACGCAGGGATGAAGCGCCAAGATGTGCCGCTTGAACCTCGGCGCAATCAGCAAGGCCTTTTACACTATGAAATTGACTTCGACCGTTTTGAGCAAGCCATCAACCCTGACACCCGCCTTTTTATTTTGTGCAATCCCCATAACCCCAGCGGTCGGGTCTTCACCCGTCATGAACTGGAGCGAATGGCTGAAATCTGCTTGCGCCATCGGGTGGCAATTTGTTCCGATGAAATCCATGGCGATTTGATCTTCTCGCCTCATCAACACATTCCCATCGCTTCTTTAGACCCCGAAATTGCTCATAACACGATCACCCTGATGGCACCCAGCAAAACCTATAATATTCCCGGTTTACAATTTTCCTTTGCCATTGTGCCCAATGAAGAGTGGCGCAGACGGTTAGAAACCGCTTCGCAAGGTTTGACCAGTTGGGTTAACACTTTGGGTTGGGTGGCAGCCCTAGCCGCCTATCGCGATGGCAGCGAATGGCTACAGGAGGTCTTGCAGTACTTGCAGGCAAACCGTGACTTTCTCGTGCAATGGGTTCAGAATCATTTGCCCAACGTCCCGATCACGAATCCAGAAGGAACCTATCTGGCATGGCTAGACTGTCGTCCACTGGACTTACCCAGCAGCCCTTACACTTTTTTTCTAAAGGAAGCACGAGTTGCTTTTAACGACGGCAAAGCCTTCGGCAAAGAGGGGGAGGGGTTCATCCGTTGGAATTTCGCCTGCCCGCGCCCTCTTTTAGAGCAAGCCTGCGAACGGGTCGCCCAAGCTGTGACGATGAAAGCGGCAGGCTAAAAGCCCAGAGCGGATTTCCTCCTGGATTGGCTTCTTTCACTCATACCGCAAGGCTTCGACCGGCTCCAAGCTGGCCGCTCGGTTTGCAGGGTATAACCCGAAGAACAAACCCACGGCAGTCGAGAATAGGGTAGCCAGTAAAATGGTATCCAAACCGATAGCAGGGTTGATCTCAGCGTTGTTTGCGGCGGCAATTTGACCGACTACGTACGAAATCAACCAACCCAAGCCGATCCCCACCAAACCACCAAACAAGCTCAAAACGATGGACTCGGTTAGGAATTGAATCAGGATGTCAATCTTGCGCGCGCCAAGCGCCTTCCGTAAGCCGATCTCGCGCGTGCGCTCGGTCACCGAGACCAGCATGATGTTCATAATGCCAATTCCACCTACCAAAAGCGAAATGGCAGCGATTCCCCCTAGAAATATGGTCAAAATATTGGTAATCGTGCGCGCAGTGTCCAAGAAGTCTTGTTGGGTCAAGATGGTAAAGTCATCCGCACCGATCTCAGTCTTGTGACGATAACGCAAGATTTGGGCGATCTCTTCATAGGCTTGAGGCACTGCTTGGGCGTAAATTGCCTGCACCATCAACAGATCCACCTGATCTGGGGTGCTGCGCCGAATTAGGCGCGTTTGAGCAGTGGTAAAAGGCACCAGCACGCGGTCATCTTGGTTGGAAAACGAAGAGCCGCCTTTGGATTCCAACACCCCTAATACCCGAAAAGGTTGGCCTTCGATGCGCACGGTCTCTCCGACTAAGCCTTCCTTGCGGCCAAAGAGCTTTTCAGCCACCTCAGGTCCCAACAAGACCACCGAAGACCGCCCCAACATGTGTTCTTCGGCAATAAAATCTCCTTCAGTGACGCGATAATTGCGCACTTCAGCAAAAGCAGGCGTTACGCCCTCGATCGAGGTCACGACGCTTTCACCCCCGTAACTGACCTTGCCGTTCCCCATCAACATCGGTGCCACATTGGCGACCGAAGGCGCTTGAAAGGGATCGTTGATCGCATTGGCATCCCCCAAAGTAATCGGTTTGGGATTACGCACCTCTTCGTTCCCTCCACGAAAGACAAAGAGCAAATTGGTC
>CAKZNJ010000295.1 GCA_937129505.1 uncultured Anaerolineae bacterium
CTTGCCTGCTCGGAAGCTGAGCGGAATTTATGTCATTCCCTCATCACAGCCCTCATCCCCTGCCCTTCCCCCATAGGGGGAAGGGAGCTCGCCCCCCTTTCCCTCACTCACTCGCGGGCGCTCGTTCGGAATGACACCGGCTCGCCGTTTCCTGCATTCTCAATGGAAAACTTCTCTGTTCGTGACCTTGATAAAAACATTGGCTGGTTAGCCTGAATTACTCTTGAAATATAGGATAAATATGGTAATATATGGAGTAATATTCTATGGCACCTTAAATTCATTGAGATTTGCGGCGTATCTCAAGCAACAACCTTCTGCATCCATTAGGCGCTCCGCTGTCTTTTGATGCAGACATTAACCCAAAAGGAGGTATAAAATGGTTAAGAATTTGATCCTTTTAGGGGTGGTGGCAACGTTACTTTTGGTAGGTCTGCATCCGAAGCGAGTGCCTTCGGCTAAAGCTGACCCCCTTGTCACCATTCAGGTAAACACTACCGAGGATGAAGTTAATAATGACGGGGATTGTTCCCTGCGCGAGGCGGTCAAAGCAGCCAATAAAAACATCGGCGTGGATCGTTGCGCAGCAGGAAGCAGTAGCGCGTTAGATACAATCTCTTTACCCGAAGGTACCTATCAGCTTACAATAGAGGGGGATGGGGATGATGCAGGTTCGGATACCGAAGAATCCCATGACCTAGACTTAGAGGGCAACTTACATATTCGAGGAGCTGGCAGAAGCATGACGGTTATCGACTCAAATGTCAATCGTGTTTTTCAAATCTCATCTTCTGCCACGATTACGGTTACTAATTTGACAATCCAAGATGGAAACGCTGTTGGCGACTGTGGTGGAGGGATTCTTAACCAAGGGCATTTATATGTGGAGGATGTCCTCTTTTCTGAAAATTACAGCCCAAGCGGTGGCGGGGGATTGTGTAATGATTACGATGCTAGGGCGACTCTGCACAAGGTGGAATTCGATAATAATACAGCTGGTTGGGGCGGCGCAATTTACAATTCAAACAGAGCTACTTTGAATCTTTCGCAAAGTAGGCTGGTTTTTAATCGCGCTTCTGATGGCGGAGCATTTTTTAACAATGATGGAAGGGTGAACCTAGTTCAGGTGGTCAT
>CAKZNJ010000296.1 GCA_937129505.1 uncultured Anaerolineae bacterium
TGGGAGAAGGGTTGGGGATGAGGGAGAAGAACCAAGTAACTGGGATAAGGCTGCCCTCACCCCTAGCCCCTCTCCCATGGGGGAGGGTAATTCCCCCCTTCTCCCTTTGGGAGAAGGGTTGGGGATGAGGGAGGAGAACCAAATAACTGGGATAAGGCTGCCCTCACCCCTAGCCCCTCTCCCATGGGGAGAGGGGAACTCATTGAATTGTGCACTTACCGCCTCGTGGTTCATTCTTTTGCTTCCAATTCGGCAAGGATTTGCTCGATCATGCTCTGGGAGACCGCGACACCCCCGAAGGAGAGCACTTGGCGCAGCATTGCCCGTCGCAGGTTTGCCGAAGGCAGGTTGGGTAAGGTGCTGCCCAGCAGGTTGAAAGCTCGCGCTAATTGAACTGCCGCGTTTGCCAACCGTTCGTTATCTTTTAGAGAAAGCTCAGCTCCGTTTACTTCAATCAAGTTCTGCAACGCTTCGGCTGAATAATAGGGCACTTTGCCGATCTGAGCTGCCCGCAAATAAGCCTGAATGAGCAGGTCTTTGAGCAAAAAGTGAAAATATCGCTGGCGACGTTGGAGGTGCTTTTCGGTGGGAGCTTGCATGGCGGTTGCCGTAGCTAGGTTGATGCCTTGCGGTTCGCCGCGCCAATGGGGTGGGTAATGAGAAGCTGCATCAATCATCTGGCGTACCGCCTTCAAGTCGGCACCAGCATCAAAGGCGTTCAGGTTGGGAGTGACCGGCTGCCAGGTCTCGTTTTCATCTTTGACGATGATCGAGCCAGCTTCAGGTGCAGAGCGATATTGCTCGGCTTTGGCGGCGACCCGCTGACTGGGCACGGTGACGATCCAGAGAAAGGCGCGCATCGCCCAATTCAAGCGGACGCGGTCTTCGAGCAGGCGGGCGTAGCGCTGTAGCCACGGGATCATGGCTGCAAGGTCGCTCTCACCCATCAGACAACCCAACGGGCGGTTGATGGCGTAATGCAACATCACCGCATCATGTGCGTTTGCCTGCGGATGGATGGGCGAATGCCAGTGCCGTTCCTGCACGCCGTTCATCTCCACATAGCCTATTTCGCTCTCCCAGTCGTTTTCGGCGGTCAAGATGCGTTGAATGCGGTCCTTAGTGACAAAACGCAGATACGAAAGCCCATCCTGCGGGTTGCGGAAGAGCAGCGCAAACAGATCACCCGCTCGCGATAGTTCATCGCACATTGCCTCGAGGCGCATGTCCAAACGATTACGGGGATGATTCCAGAAGCGTTCAATGAATGTTTGCACGGCTGGCTGATGGCTCGTTACCGAGACGCCCTCCCCCACCACGTAATCGGTGGTAATGGCAATGAAGCGCCATGCCAAAGGATTCTTTCTCCACGCTTCGAGAGCATCCTGATAAGCCTCGGCAGCGTTTTGCCATTGCGGCGGAGTGGACGATGAAAATCGTTCCCAACCCCGCTGCTCATTTACTTCGGCGCTCAGCTTTCCCCCCAAACGCAAGGATCGCAGGGCGCTTATAAATTCACGCCAAGGCGTCATTAGACAACCTCCCAATAGCTTTGTAACGGATCGGCGGGCTGAATCACGCATGATGGGGAGAAGCCCATCACTTTATCTTCCAATACGGCGCACAAAGCCGCCGAGAGAAGCAGATCATCATGCAGCAGTTCGTTGGTGAGCGGATCACGGCGGTTGGCTGGCACTCCCCACTGTAAGCGCCGCTCTGCGCCAGGGAGAACTTGCATCTGACATCCCTGCGCCTGACGGAAAAACCATTCCTGCCAGCGGCGGAGCTCGGCATCCTCGCTGCAATATTCCTTATAGCGCCCGCTCTCGATAATGGCGAGGAAGTCCCAGCCCAGTTTGGATTTGCTTTGGGCGGTGAAGACGAAGGGGAGGAGAATCTTACCCAAGCGTCGCCCCAAAAACTCAGCCAGCCCGGCGCCGATCCCACTGGCGTCAACGATGAAGTAACGCGGTGCCCAGCTTTCGGCTAAGGCGAGCAGACGGGCATACAAGGCAGTGTGAGCAAGCCCGCTCCACACCAGACGGTTAACCACGCGGTAGGTTGGCGCCCCCATGAGCGGGTCAAGCGAGGATGCCCAGTCAAGGCGGAAGATGGTCAAAACACTGCTGTCATGAGGATGGGCATCTTCCTGCGGTGGGGTTGGTACGGCGCCCAGCTCGCCGCCGCTGAGCAAAGCACGGTCTGCGCCGCCTACATCCAAACAAAAAGCATAGTCGTCCTGCCCATTCGGCTGCAGCTCAGGGGGATGATCCCCCCGCATGAGCTGGAGGCGCTCGGCGGTGAAAAAGTTGCTCTGGTTGTCAATCTCTTCGCTGAAGTATTGGGTGCGCACCAAAGGATGAAAACGCCCCAGCCGGGCTACTTGTTCGGCGACATATTTGCCGTAAGTTGGCACTTCCTGCGCCACCTGATCGGCGGTCAGGACAAAGGCGCGGCGCCCACTATCCTGAGCTTCCGCTTGACGGGCGAGATGCAGTTCGCGCGCCAGCAGGGTATCTGCCGTCCAAGCTGTGCCACAGAACAGACGCGTGGCGTTGGTGGAAGCGGCCATCGGAGCAAATTCGCGATCCCACTTCTCGATCTGGATGTCCTGCGCTTCATCACACTCCAAGAGCAGATTGGCGGTCACCCCCATCACATTGGCGCTTGGTGCGCCTGAAAGGAAGATCAAGCGAGCTTTACCCAACCGAAAAATATGCCCACTCTCTTTGAGATAGCGTCCGCGCGTAAAGAGATTGCGCGCTAACACCCGCTCCAGACGGCGCATGGCGTTTAGGGTTTGCGGCTTCCACGTGGGTGACACTTTGACCATCTCAACCGCAAACGGTGAGAACAATAAGAGTAAGTAGGCTTCCAACTGAGCTTGCAGTTCGTTCTTGCCGCTCTGACGGGGGAAGACGACCACAATCGAACGCCCTGCTTGCCCAAAAACCGAATCCAGCACAGCCTGGGCGACCGCTTCCTGATAGCTTCGCAGGCGGCGTCCACCGCCGATCTGGCAAAAGAGGGCGATCCGGCGCAGCAGGGGACGCAAGGCGAGAGCACTGGCTTCCATAAGTATTGCCTATAACCCCTTGACCAAATCTGACATCTCTTTGGCTGTCTCTGCTACAGCAGTCTGGATAGCTTCCATCAGCGGGTCGCGCTCGGCACCCAGTTCGCGTTGGGCAAGCAGTAAGCGCGCCAAACGGGTGGTCGCCAATCCGAAGACGCTCAGGATATTGGCTGCCGTCTCGATATCCTCGCAGCCGCGCCCCAATTCGAAGAAACGCCGCAAGGTCTCGCGCAGCATGGCAATCTCTTCCTGAAGGTCAGTAGCGGAAAGCGGCAAAGCCGTGGAGGAGCGGCGGCTACGCCGCGGCGCACCAGCTTTGCGCCGGCTAGCGGGGGACAGATCGGGGTTGTCTGACTTCAAACCAAAAGCCTCCTCGTAAAGGCGATGTACACTGGCAGCCGCAGGCGGCGGTTGCCGAGCGTCACAGGAAGATTACGGTTGGGGGAGGCAGCCGCTGCGCCGCAGGGAAAATGTCACGTTGGGGGAGAAAGTCACCTTCTCGTCCTGCCTTTCCCCTCACCAAACGTCCTATAGAGGAAACAGACGACCGATGCGGCTACCTCCTTCAAACGCTCCTAGTTTCGCGCTGTTGAACTCGGTAAGGAAGCGGTTAATCACCCCCGCCAAGGGAGAGATTCGGGTGATAAGCGTAGATTTGCTGCCTGCCAACTTGGGGCGGGTAGTAGTCTGGGGGTATTGAAAAGGCATTGATTAGGCCATGGTAATCTAGGGATGTCATAATCCAGCCATGTCCTGTCGAACACCCCGCCTGTGCTGTCGAACGAAGTTGCCTCCGTGTCATGTCGAGATGGGAACATGACGCTTGTGCGTCACTTGATGAGGGAATGACATGAATACCGGTCAGCTTCCGAGGTGGCAAGTGCGGCTAAGCTCGGCTTTTCCTCGCTCCAACCGCCCCGTCCTATTCTGTTCTGAGTATCCAGCGGGAAGATCACTCGCCTACTTGACCTGCCTCCCTCACCCCTGGCCGCTCTCCCACGAAAGGAAGAGGG
>CAKZNJ010000297.1 GCA_937129505.1 uncultured Anaerolineae bacterium
GTGCTGATGCGGATCAGTTTATATTCTGTTACCGAAGCACCAGCTCAACCCGATCATGCTTTACAAATTATGGTAAACGACAAATCTTCCCAAACGATCAGTTGGGATGGCAAAGGCTATCAAAAAATTGATGTGATCTTACCCGATCAAACACTTCAGAAGGGGAAAAATGAGATAGCTTTATCTGTCCCCGAACTTAGCGATGTATTTGCTCAAGTGAATTTTCTCGATCGGCTGGAATTTTATTTCTGGAACGGACTTCCGATTCAAACGTCGCAAATTCATTTTTTTAGTGAGACTTCAGCGCCTTTTATCGAATTGGACAACCTCGACCAAGGTGTATGGATCTGGGATATCGAGCAACCGCTCAATCCAGAGAGGGTTCAGCGAAATGAGCCATTGGAAGAAACGGCAAAGATCCGAAGGTACATTTGGGTCAATGAAAGTGGTTTTGTAGCTCCAATGCAAGTTCATCCGATTGAGGAAAGCCTTGAAAATCCAAGAGAGAACTTGGTTAGCTATCTGGCGATTGGCCCAAGCGAGTTGCTTAAGCAGCTCGATCCGCTTTTGGAGTTTCGCAGAGCAGAAGGGTTAGTTGTGGAAAGCGTCGAAGTTGAGAAGCTCTATGATCGATTTTATGGGTTCGCTGAACCTGATGCTATCCGACAGTATTTAAGAACGTTCTATCAGCAAAATCCTGCGCTGAGATATGTCTTGCTTGTCGGCGATGCTACCTATGATCCTGCTCTTTATGTGAGCTCTGCGGAGCATAATCGCTTGCCTACCTATTTCTTTGACTCGATCCATGGCGGGCAAACATCGAGCGATTTGCCTTTTGCTATTTTATTCGAAGGAGATGAGAGCCAACTATTCAGCCAACAGCCTCATTTTGAACCCGCTTTTGCAATTGGACGCTTACCAGCCAATTCACCGGAGCAGGTAAAAGCTTGGGTTGCAAAAATCTTAGAGTACGAGAAAGGGGTCAAAAAACCGCAATCGCAGAGAATTTTAGCCATCGCCGATCCGCACGAAGATTATTTCTCTCGAGACGCTCGCGCCTTCGCTGACTTGTTGCCTAGTACGGTGGAAAAAGATTTCTTCTTTTCCACTGAGGGTGAGGAGGGTTTACAGGAAAAAATACGCAATTCCTTTCAGGGGGATTATCAACTCATTGCTTATTTTGGTCACGGCGCGGTTAACCTATGGGGAAAGGATGAAATATTCACCGCCCAAAATGCCCAAAATTTAGCGGAGCAGCCCAGTTATCCATTGGTTTTGAATTTCACCTGTTTGACCGGTTATTATATTCATCCAGAGCTGGAATCGTTGTCCGAAGCGTTGTTATGGAATACTAAAGGGGGAACGGTCTTTGTCATTGCACCGACTAGCCTGACTTTAGCGGATGATCAGAGCTTTTTGTGGAAGTCATTTGTGGCAAGTTATCAACGTACGGAAAGTCAACGAATCGGTGATGTATGGCGAGGCGCGATAGCAAATATCCCTCTAACCAGTGAGGGGGTGCGAGAGGTGGTCGCAACGTATATGATCTTTGGGGATCCCGCCATGAACTTACCCTAATTGAAGGGGGCTTATCAGTTGGTAGTGGATATTATGTTCATAAAAAGGTGACTTGAGAACTCGATAAAGTTTAAGCAAAACCATAAAAATCATGCATGATCAGGTCCTGCCGTTGATATCTAGCTCGTGTTAGGGCAGCTATGCAAGCCTTTTCTCTTATTCTACAAACATTAATGTGAGACAGGATTCGATTAGGATATAATCAAATGCGGCACACGATTTGGGAATGGGAAATCGGATGTCAGTAGTTGAATGTCCAAAAGTATTGCCAGAAGAAGCACAGATTGGAATCGCCTTATATAACGCTGGAATGTTTTATGAGGCACATGAGCATTTAGAAATTGCATGGCGTGCAGAACGCTCAACCAAACGATATCTTTACATTGGGATATTGCAAGCTGGAGTAGCGTATTATCTTATCCAACGTCGCAATTACCGGGGTGCGCTTAAGGTCATTGCCCGCTCAAGACGATGGTTGAATCAATTGCCAGAGTGGTGTGGGGGAGTAAATATCGGTCAATTACGCAATGCTCTCTGTCGTGTGGAGGAGGAGGTTCGAAGGCTAGGCCCTGACGCGCTGGAGCAGTTTGACCAACGTTTATTTCAGAAACTTGAAATCCGTAGTACAAAAATGTCTTAGATGGAACTACTTATCTA
>CAKZNJ010000298.1 GCA_937129505.1 uncultured Anaerolineae bacterium
ACAGCGAGCACTCCGCTCACGCCGAGCAATTCACCGATCAGATAAGCCCCATAGGCTAAAATGGTCGTCAGCGTTGTTTCAATGAGATGATCATCGATGCGCGAGATAATTTCCGAGACCAAAAAGCCCAGGATTGCTCCGACAACCAAACCACCCCCGGCAACTTTGACGAATTCCAAGAACACACTGGCGAAATTTCCAGTAGGGGAGTCTGAAAAAAGCGAATTGATCACCAGATGGAAAATGACGATCGCTGTCCCGTCATTAAATAAGCTCTCTCCCTCCATCAAGATGCGCAGGCGGTTAGAGAGACCCAACCGGCGAAAGAGGCTGACGACCGAAATGGGATCGGTGGCGGCGATGACAGCGCCAAAAACCAAAGCACTCGACAACGCCATCCCACTGCCCCAATGCACAATCAGAGCAGCTACACCACAGGTGAGGAGGACACCCCCAAATGCCAAGGTTAGGATATGGGCGCGGTTTTCTTTGAGGTCATCAAAATTGAGGTGGAAAGCTGCCTCGAAGATGAGGGGTGGCACCAAAATTGAGAGAATCAGATTGGGCGGCACTTGAATCTTGGCTTGAATACCCACCGCCAGGATCAAACCGATCAGAACAAGCCCGATGGTGTAAGGGATGCGCAGGTTGTGGGCAATGATGCCAACCAAGACCGCAATCAGCAACATGCCGATGATCACTTCTTCGACCAACAGCAGTTCTTCGTTTTGGTCTGCGGTTGTCTGCAGGGAAGCGCAGCCAGCAAGCGAGATGACGAAGAAGAGCAGCAGGGCTAACCAAAGAAGACGAGGACGACCCCTAAAAGGGGAAGATAAATCGCTTGGCTGCAACATGAGTGCTAAGTACCGAGGAACAACAAAATTTTTGGGGTTATCTATTAACCTCGACTTGCTTTTTCCACCAAGTACACGATACCCAGGTAATTTTGGTGAGTTGCCTCCCGCAGTCCAATCTCACATGTCAGGTTGCTGGAGTAATACCCATCGAAAGTCTGCTGGGTTACCTCTAGGGCTTCCCGTCGTGTCGCGCTAGCTGTCAATTGCGGCAACAAAAAGCCGCGATCGCCGGCAAAGCCACAACACCCTAAATCCAGCGGCACGCTGACATGTTCAGCACATTGCCGGGCAATGGCAACCATCTTCTCTTGCAAACCAAGTTTTTGGGCTGAACAATTGGGGTGTAATACGATGCGTTCTGCTAAAGGCTGGATGGTGAGGCGGGGTAAAATCGTATCGTGCAGAAATTCGAGGCTGTCCAAGAGGGTCATCTGGCGGTAGCGTTCGAGGGCAACGCTGTCTAAATCTGCGCCAGCGCTGCGCAAGGTATAGGCGCAGGAAGTGGCGTCAATGACAATCGGGTATCGCCCTGCTTCCGACCAGCGCCAGAATTTTTCAAGGGTGCGTTCAAGCATGGCATGATAAGCTTGACGATAGCCTTTGGAGCTGAACGGCATGCCACAGCATGCCCCCCGCACATCGTCCGGGATGAACAGTTCTATTCCGGCGCGCTCTGCAACGGTCAACACAACCTCTGCAATAGAAGGGATGCCCGCCGTATCCGGCTGCCCCAGATTACGATTGATGCACGAAGGAAAGTAGACGAAAGATAACCGTTCGGCTGGCGGAGAAACCTTGCCGTTTTGTTTCTGGACCTTTTTGATGGGTAATGATTTCGGAACTTTGGGGATGGAATCGTTCCATTTAGGCAAAGTCAGCCGACTGAGCCTTTCGATCAAGAGTAGCCACCTCCGCCAATCCTTGTTGGTCAGGCGGTCGGTGAAGTGACCAAGGCGCACTGCAAATCGCAAAAGGGCTTCAACCAAGGTAAACTGGCGTGCCACAATTAATGCGATTCGGTTGGCAAGGGGAGATATATTTTCTGCCCGCAACTGCTTCGTTAATTCGCCAGTGTTGATTCCCACTGGACAAGCCAAGCCACAAAGACCATCTACTGCGCAAGTATCATTTCCATAGTACTCGTATTCCGCTTTCAAGAGAGCAACTAAAGAGGGAGCATCTAAAGGAATCCCGGCAATTGGATGTTTTCCGTTATCCATATGCCCTTGGTGCGAGAGACGCTGAATAGCCCGTTGGATGACAATTCTCTGCCGTGGCGTGAGAGTCAGCTCCCGCGACGGGCAGCGCGATTCACAGTAACCACACTCGATACAGGGATCGATGCGCTCGTCAGTTAAGGGCGAAACTTTTATTGCCGTCAGGTGCGCTTGAGGGTTGTCATTGATGATGATGTTGGGATTCAGCAAGTTATCGGGGTCGAAGAGGGCTTTGATGTCGCGCATCAAGGCACGACCATTTTCTCCCCATTCATCGGCGAGGAAAGGTGCCATGCTGCGCCCTGTTCCATGCTCACCTTTCAATGCCCCATCGTACTTCTCACAAACCAGCTTGACCACTTCCTGATTGAAACGGTCAAACCGCTCGATCTCTTGCAGGGTATCAAAGGGCGGCTGCGAGATGGTATAGTGCAAATTACCGTCTTTAGCATGACCAAAGATAATCGAATCCTCATAGCCATAGGCGCGGAATAGGGCTTGCAGATCAACCACCGCCTCACCCAATCGTTCGACGGGGAAGACGACATCTTCCAGCAAGAGGGTCGTGCCGGGCGGACGCATTGCGCCGACGGTAGCAAACATGCCTTTGCGCGCCTTCCAAAGGATAGCTTGTTGAACGGGATCGGTGGTGAAATCGGCAGGATGAAGCAATTTCATTTCTGCCAGTGTTTTGGCAGCCGCTTGTTGATAACCCTCCATTGCGGCGGCATCAGCAGCCTGAAATTCAACCAGAATGGCGGCGGCGCTTTCGGGCAAACTGCGAATGACCTCAGGAACGCCGGGCAGATTCTCGACCGAGCGGAGGGCGGCGCGATCCATGATCTCCACAGCTCTTGCTCCAGCTTTCCGCAACGGGAAAACCGCCTCAGCGGCTGCCTGAATGTTGCCAAAGTACAACTGGGCAGTATATTTGTAAGGATAATCAGGGACTGTGCGTAAAACGGCCTCAGCAATGAAAGCTAGTGTCCCTTCGGAACCGATCAACAAATGGCTCAAGATGTCCAGCGGTTTTTCGAAGTCTAAAAAGGTATTTAACGCGTAGCCGTTGGTATTTTTCATAGTGTACTTTTTGCGAACACGTTCGGCAAGAGCAACATCTGCCAGCAGACGCTGGCGGAGTTCCAGCAATCCCTGAGCGAGATGTGGTTGCTCGTGTTCGAAGACCTCGGCGGCGTTAGGCGCTCCACTATCGAGACTAAATCCATTGGGTAATAAGAATGTAATCGAATGGAGAGTTCGATAGGAGTTTTCTTCGGTTCCGCAGCACATGCCGCTGGAGTTGTTTGACAGAATGCCCCCCAACATGCAGGCGTCAATCGAGGCGGGGTCGGGCCCGATCTTGCGGCGATAGGGTTTTAGGACATTGTTCAGATATGTCCCCACAATGCCCGGCTGAGCGCGGATGTAAGCTCCTTGTTCTTGGACCTGGTAGCTTCCCCAATGTTTCGAGATGTCAACCAAGAGGCCGTCCGTAACTGCTTGGCCGCACAGGCTTGTGCCGGCTGCGCGGAAGGTGAGGGGGATGCGGTGGTGCTGGCTGAAGCGAAACAATTCGCGTACTTCGCTGACTGAATTGGGCTGCACCACGGCGCGAGGGACTAGGTAAAAATAACTGGCGTCATTGGCATAAGCCAGCCGTTCAATCGGACGCGTTAACACGCGCTCAGCAGGGATAATTTTGGCTAACTCCTCGGCAAGTTGCATGGTGAAATCCTTTGCAGAAACTAATGAGCGCCTTCTCACAATGGGGGATCAGAGGGATTGCCTTGAGGAGGAATAGCAAAATCCTGCTCTCCGATACTGATTCTCAAGGCAATCCCTAGGAATGCCGAAGCGGCATTAAGGAAAAACCTCTGGGAGAATTAACCGCTAGCCTACGTTCCCAATACCTCTAAAAACAGGGCGAGCCATTTGGGATGTGCTGGCCAGGCTGGAGCAGTAACCAAATTGCCGTCGCGGATGGCGTCGTCAACGCGAATGTCAGCATATTCACCACCCGCAGCGGTGACATCGGGACCTACAGCGGGATAGGCCGACACCTTGCGGCCTTTAACCACACCGGCCGCTGTGAGCACTTGGGCGCCATGGCAGATAGCCGCTACGGGTTTGTTCGCCTCAAAGAAATGCCGCGTGATCTCTAAGACGCGGGGGGTGAGACGGATATATTCTGGAGCGCGACCGCCCGATATGACCAAAGCATCGTAATCTTCGGCTTTGATGTTGTCAAAGGTGGCATTTAGAGTGAAATTATGGCCGGGTTTTTCGCTGTAGGTTTGATCACCTTCGAAATCGTGCACGGCTGTGCGCACTTTCTCACCGGCTTTTTTGCCAGGACACACAGCGTGAACAGTATGACCGACCATTTGCAGGGCTTGGAATGGCACCATAACTTCATAATCTTCGACAAAATCGCCAACCAATTGTAAGATTTTCTTGGGCATGGGTAATTCCTTTCTCTAGTAAATGGGTGGAAAAACTAGAAGAGGGATAGGAACAGGGACAAAATAGGTAAATATACTTTATCGGCTCACCTCCTTGGTATAGGATTAACGGTGTGTGTGGAAATGTGAAAGAAGCGATGCAGGATCTTATTTTATTATACTCAAAACCGCTCTGCTTGGCGGAGTTGAGATGAGGAGGTCGTGACTAAAATCTATGTGGAGAATCGACAAAGGGAGTCAGCTATATATATAGAGAGCTATAATTTGATTGTGAGACGTTTATCACCCCTCTCCCGTTATTTCGCGATCTTCCGCCTACTTGTCAGCACCGGGGTTGTTTTAATCGCGACCTTTATTCTCTTTCCCTTAAGGCATGTTGTTGGAATTGAAATTATTGCCCTGCTTTATTTGTTTCCGATTGGGATCATTTCAACTCTGTGGGGGATGAGGGCATCGCTCTTATCTGCTGTGTTGGCGTTCTTCACGCTAAATTTCACCTTTATTCCGCCCTACTATAGCCTGTCCGTACACCATGCCCAGGACTTGGTGATCCTATTGGTCTTTCTGGTGGTATCCCTTTTCATCAGTCAATTGGTGGGACGATTACGCCAGAGCCTACAAGTGGCAAAAGCGCGTGAAATGGAGGCAATTAGCCTTTTCGATTATATGGTTACCCTCACCGCTTTACAGGATGAAAAAGTGATTTTAGATGCGCTGGTCCGCCAGGTGCAAGGTGTGGTTCATGCTAAACGAGTAGTTGCTACCTTGCAACGAAAACAGGAGGACAATACAGGACCTAACATACTCTCCAGCGAATTTTGTTTCGAAAGTGATGTTTCGACGGTAAAAGAAGAACCTGACATTTGCTTGCCTCTGCTCGCAAGCCAACCCTCATGGGGAGAAATCTGTATTTGGAGGGCGGGCAAACCATTGTCGCAGGCTGAGAAGCGTTATCTGCAAATTTTTATCTCTCAAACCAGCCTTGCCCTAGAAAGATTGCGTCTAAGCCATGCGGAAGTCCAAAGCCGCGTTCTCGCTGAGAGCGATCGCCTGAAGACTTTGTTGCTTTCCTCTGTTTCGCATGAATTACGCACGCCTTTGGCGGCTATTAAAGCGGCCATTTCCAGCTTGAACCGTGCGACGGTTGAATTGAATGAGGCAAGCCGCCGAGAATTATTGGCGATGATCGAAGAAGAAACAGACCATCTGAATCTCTTGGTCGGAAATTTGCTTAATATGTCTCGGTTGGAAGCAGGAGCATTGATACTTGAGCGATCCTGGAGTGCCCTTGAGGAGATTGTGCGCAGCGCTCTGGAGAGAACCACGATTTACTCGGCGGAGCATCAGGTTATCTCTCGTCTTCCTCCTGATCTGCCTGAGCTGTATGTAGACTATCTATTAATGGAGCAGGTATTTATCAATTTGATCAACAACAGTCTAAAGCACTCGCCTGCGGGGAGTACGGTGGAAATCGTTGTCTTTCCCCACGAGGCGGATTATGTTAGGGTCGAGGTTCGCAATCAAAGTCCTGCCATTCCCCTCGAATATTTGGAGCGCATTTTTGATAAGTTCTTTCGCTTGGAGCAACCCGGGCGAGTGCGCGGGATAGGACTGGGGCTGGCGATCTGCAAAGGAATCATTGAAGCTCATGGAGGAAAAATTTGGGCAGAGAATCGATCGCAGGGGATCGCCTTTGTGTTCACCCTGCCTCTACCAAACGATCACAAAGCGGCTGAGGTTGTCCGACTGAAGGAAGGTGAAACTTGACCCCCGATGTCCATATTCTGGTTATTGATGATGAGCCCCAAATCCGCCGCGCTTTACGCACTATCTTAGGAGCGCATCTGTTCCGAGTCAGCCTCGCCAGCAATGGCGAGGAGGGTCTGGCAATGGCGGCCAGCCTCCAACCTGACTTGGTTATCCTTGACCTCGGCTTGCCAGATATAGACGGCATCGAGGTCTGCCAGAGGCTGCGCGAATGGAGTCAGGTGCCAATTATCGTCCTGTCTGTGAGGGATTCAGAGCGTGATAAAGTGATTGCATTAGATCGCGGTGCAGATGACTATTTAACCAAACCTTTTGGCATAGAAGAACTGTTGGCGCGCATTCGCGTGGCTCTTCGTCATGCTACGCAAACGCCGCGCGAGAAAACCACAGTCTTACGCAGTGGCGAGATTGTCATTGACCTGGTTAATCACCGCGTCACTCGCGGCAAAGAAGAGGTCAAATTGACGGCTACCGAATTTAAGCTGTTGGCGTATCTTGCTCGCAATGCTGGCAAAGTCTTGAGCCATCGCATGATCCTTTCCAATGTATGGGATCCAGCCGATATTGACCGTTTAGAATATCTACGAGTCTATATCCGCCAGTTGAGAAAGAAGCTCGAAGAAGACCCCGACAACCCCAAAATTATTGTCAATGAGCCTGGCATCGGCTATCGCTTTTACGCCGATTGATTTTTTTATTCTTTTTTTATTCCTTTTCTTTCCCTTTTTATTTGTTCTTAACTCTTTCCCGATATAGTATCTGTGCAAATCGATTTTATCTCTTTCAGTTCGGAAAGAAGGGAATATGCTTCACACCATTGCAAAGCCAGACTTAATTTTTTATGTCGAAAAAAGCTTTTATGTCGAGGGGGACCAGAAATGGACTTTATGGCATAATCAAACCAGAGAAGTGCAACAGCACTTTATCGACCAAGCTGCGCAGCTCCTTGCAGCGATTCAAGAGAATCGGGCAACTGTTGAATTTTCGTTGCCAGAAAAGGTGATTTTGTGCGATCCCTTGACCAATTGCTACCGCGAGGAGCGTATTCCCTCACGCTATCACCACCAATCGCTCAGTCGAAATTTATTTCAACGCAATAGATCCACTCTGACCAATGTGTTACAGCGTTTGAGCGATCTCCAAAACTCCTCTCATCTTTATCTCTCCCTCTCTGCTAATATCCTGCGCTATTGGATTGCCCGCTTGTGGTTCAATCAATTGCCCCAAGGCGAATCATTACCGGTAAATAAGCGGGACAGCTCAGACCCTGCAGAGCAAAAAGGCAACTGCCGCCAGGAACGTTTGTTCCCGCAGTGGATTTTGTTTGATGAAGCGGGACAACCGCTCTTTTCTCAGCCGGAAGAGGCCAAAAGTCGAATCTGCTCAATGGAAGAGACTTTACAGAGCCTGCTGTCGACGATGGCAATCGACCCGAGCATTGTCGAAGAAGAGGCTTTCCTTGCCTGCTATACTTCACTCATTACCCAGTGGATTGAGCAAGGTAGAGCCTATTGCGTCTATTTGACCAAAACGATCGCCTCGGTTATCCGCCGGCGAGAAAGTGAATCTACCCTAAACCGCGGCTTGAGCATTCGTTTGCCTTATTTCGATGATCAACTGCTCGAAATCAAGTATCTTGAAATCGAAGTCGTTCCAGGGGGTCGGATTACTTTCGAGGAGTTTTTCCTCACTCAAGCTGTTCAACAGACAAAAAAACGGATTACTGCGGATATCAAACTCAGTCCAACAACCCGTCAGCACATTCTTGCAGAGTTAACTTGCTTGGAGAGTTACTTCTCGGATTGCGCTCCCTACTTGCCTTTGGGGGTCATGTCTCCTTATTTTTACTGGGCGAGCGTGGCATCACCGAAACCCGACTCAGAAACTGCTTCAGAAACCTAACAACCCCAATTTTTACAGAGAGAGATAGGCCATTATGTTATTTTCGATTGCTTTGTTGCTTCTTTTTGTGTTCGTATCCCTGAAGGGTGCGCCAAAAGAACGTGAGGAAGATGCTCATGTTCATGGTGCTGGTCAGATCGGCATCATTGCCGCGCTGGCGCTTTTTGGTGTTGATTACTTCACTTCATTCTACTATGCCACTGGCGAAATGATGCATGCATTGCACCCTTATGGCTTACAAAAATGGGGCTATATCGCTACAGCCATCATTGCCGTTGCCAACATTGTCTTTGGCTTACTGTATATGTATTCCTTGGGGATATTCAACGAGGGCGGCGGCTCTTATACCGCTTCGATGCGTTATCTAGGCCCCGGCGTAAGTTTAGTCGTAGCAGTGGTCCTGATTCAGGACTATATCTTCACAATCGTCGTCTCGACCTTGTCAGGTGCGGATCAATTACTCTCAATCTTGAATCTGTACAAGGTCAATTGGTTCTGGCACTTTCTTATCGGGGCTGTGTTAGCCAGTGTTACTTACTATTTAACGATTCGAGGGCGTGGTGAATCAGCAAGGGTCGTCTTCACCTTGTTGGGAGTATTCTTCTTCCTCACGTTAACTATGTTGATTGGTTTGTTAATAGCTCACTCGAAAGGCGTTCCCCCAGTACCCTACCAGGAGGAAGTGCAACAAATCTCTTTGGGACAGGCACTCTATCATCTGCTGACGGCTTCAATGAAGGGGTTGGTCGCCTTAACAGGTTTGGAAGCTATGTCAAACGGCATACAGTTTGTTAAAAATGAGGATTTTGCTTTCGTCAGGTGGGGTAAGCGTCGCTACCCTCGTCTACAGAAACTTTGGGATTTTTACAGTGGTAAGGCAGGGATCGGCCGTTTAGTCCAAACATCCTTCTTGTTCTATGGTGGTCTTACTACCTTGATGCTTTGTACCTTTGCCATTCGCTTTAACGTGTTTGATGGCACGCTAGGGCGAACTTTGGTGGGCAATCTTGCTTATATCGGGTTTGGACAGATGCCTGGGGGGGTTCTGCTCTTTTGGTTTTACCAAATTTTGGCTGTGGCATTGCTCGCTGCCGCGTCGATGACCGCTTTTCAAGACTTGCAAGCTACTGCTTGGCGAGATGTGGCAATTGGCGAGATTCCTGAGTATGTGGTCTATCGAAACGCACAAGGGACGTTTACTCGTTCCGTGACGGCGGGGTTTATTGTGGCCGTGTTCATCCAACTGTTGGTGCGAGGGCATACCTCCGCAGCTGTGCCGTATTATGGGATAGGCGTATTTATGCCCATTATGGCGATGGGTCTTTCAGTGCGGCGCCACATTCTTAGGAACTATAGCGGCAATATGCGCGTTTTGGGAGGTTTGGGGGCGACCTTAGCAGCGATCTTGGCGGGCATTGTGTTCGTTGGACAAATCGTTGGTAAATGGCAAGAAGGAGGTTGGGTGGTTTTAATTTCCTTTGGGGTGTTAATTTTGATCGCCCATGCGCTGCTGATTTCACCAATAGGGTACCGTTCTCCCCAGCAGATTTATCGAATCGTCCGACAAAAAGCAAAGGTGCAAGGGGCGATGGGGTCTATTGTGGAATGGCAGTCATTGAAAATGCAGGAATACCGCTATGAGATTCTAGTGGGCATAACGAGGCTGGCCGAGTTGTTCGGCATCCGCCGCCCTGTTCGTTACGAGCCACCACCCCCGGCGGGAGGTTACACCGATGCTCTTCACGATGAAGAAGCGGGTATCGATGTCCTGCAACCTTATCTGCATGAGTCAGCATGATTTGTCATTTCTTTTGCGTAAAGACATTGCCAGCGTTAGAGAACACTCGATTAATTTTGAGAGAGTCTTGATTCGTCATAGTCTATTTTTAGCCTCGCCCCCTCTTTCGCAGGGGGCGAGGCTTGTGCCTAATACTTTTCCTAAGTTGTTACCACTTGCTCCACGTGGTCATAAGCCCACAACTGCGGCCAGCGGCGCACCACCCAAGCCACCGCCAGCAGGCAACCGATGCCACCGCTGACAATCGCAAACGGTGCGCCAAAGAACTGGGCGACGACCCCAGCTTCCACTTCTCCTAATTGCGGCCCGCCGAGAAAGAAAATTTGATTCACGCTGACCATACGACCGCGCAAATAGTCGGGAGTTAGCAATTGCCGAATCGTATTGCGCACGATGGTGCTAACCGCATCGGCAGCTCCCACCAAAATTAATGCCACCATAGCAAGCCAAAAAACTCGCGCTAGCCCGAAAAGAATGGTTGCCAACCCAAAGAAGATCACCGATAGCAAAAACAGCGGCCCTTGGCGACGTACTTCGCCCATTTGAGAGACAACCAAGCCGGCCAAGACTGCCCCGATCGCTTGCGCCGAAGAGAGCCAGCCGTATTCAATTTCTCCCACGCCGAGAACATCTCTGGCAACAATGGGCATCAGGGTATTGGCGGAGGAAAAGAACGTGGCGAAGAAATCCAGCAACATGGAGGCAAAGATCAAGGGTTGGCTAAGAATAAATAACCATCCTTCTCGAATAGCTTTCCAATCCCATAGCGAACGCCGCGTGTCGAGGCGTTGCTGGGGCACCGCTCCCATACGCCAGATTGCCAATAATACCGCTCCATACGAAATGGCATTGATCAGATAAGGATAAGCTTGTCCCCAAACGGCAATTGTCCACCCCCCCAGAGCAGGACCTACAATTGCCCCAACCTGAAAGGCGATTGAACTCAGGCTAAACGCATTGGGCAAATCCTTTGCCGGCACCAAGTTGGGCACTAGCGACTGGCGCGCAGGAATGTCAAAAGCAGCCGCAGTAGCTTGGAGAGCTGTCAGGGCGTAAATTTGCCACAGGGTGATCGAGTTTTGCCACGTCAGCCATGCCAGAGCGCCGGCGACAAAGGTCAAGACGCACTGAGCTAAGAAAAAGATTTTGCGCCGATTATAGCGATCCGCTGCGACTCCACCGATAAGAGAGAAGAAGATCACGGGCAGGATACGCACCAAGCCGATTCCTCCTAAGGCAATCGGATGAGGGGTCAGCGTGCGCACATGCCAGAAGAGCGCCCATAGTTGCATGTTCGCCCCGGCGGTGGAGATGATCAGGGCTAGCCAAAGATAGCGGAAGCGCGGGTAGCGCAGTGCAGGAGGAATATGGAGGCGGTTCAACACATCACCTTCCCGCCATCGACATTGATAGCTTGCCCATTGATATAGGCGGCCGCCGGGCTACACAGGAAAAGCACAAGACCAACCACATCTTCGGGCTTGCCCAAACGACGCTGTGGGATGGAGGATAACCAGCTCTCCATCATCGTTTCATCTTGGCGCAATGCTGCGGTCATTTCGGTTTCGATAACCCCCGGACAGACAGCGTTAACGCGGATCTGGTAGGGGGCAAGTTCGAGAGCGGCGGCGCGGGTTAGGCCGATCAAGCCCATTTTACTGGCGACGTAAGCGGAGCGATTGCGCAAGCCAAATGCCCGTCCGGCAATGGAGGCAATATTGACCATACAACCGCCTCCTTGATGACGCATCGCCCTGCCGCAGGCTTGGGTTAAGTAGAACGCGCCGCTTAAGTTTACATCGAGGGTGCGTTGCCAATCCCATTCATCCAGGTCAAGGAGGGGTGCATGGGGTTCGACGCCAGCGTTGTTGATCAGGATGTCAATTTGCCCCCAATCGTTCAAGACTTGCTCGACCATACTGAAGCAAGGTATGCGTTTTGCCACATCAAAGATGTAGGCCTGGGCGCGCCCACCGCGGGATTGAATTTCTGCTACGGCAGGAGTGAGGTTGACCGGGGTGATGTCATTGGCGGCGACGATGGCTCCTTCTCGAGCGAAGGCAAGCGCAATGGCTTTGCCGATTCCCCGCCCTGCGCCGGTTATAAGGACGACTTGGTTTTGAAAAAGTTTCGCCATCGCAAATCCTATAAATGAAATCCTTGCCACACTTGGGTGACAAGATTGAAGAACAAAGTTATATATATCACAAAAAGCAAAATCGGTGAAAAGCAAGCGGGGAGATCAGCGTACAGCCTACAGGTTTCACGGATCCCCCGCGTGAAGAATACCCAAAGCACAACCTCGGCATCTTGTGCTCTACGGAACACAGCGAGGCACTTGGTCTCGATTGGTTTGTGCGTTGAGGGGCAAACCGAAATAAGGGGAGGGATCGTACGTGTTTTCGATTTCAAGCTCGTTGAGAAACTTGCCGTTGCGGTCTTTGACGATCGAGAAATGCAAGTGGACTCCGACCGGGTTATTTGGATCGCCCGAAAAGTTACCCTGATA
>CAKZNJ010000299.1 GCA_937129505.1 uncultured Anaerolineae bacterium
GTTATCGACCATTACGAGAATCCGCGTAACGTGGGTTCCTTTGACAACAACGACGAGAACGTCGGCAGCGGCATGGTGGGGGCACCGGCCTGTGGCGACGTGATGAAGTTGCAGATTAAAGTCAACGATGAAGGTATCATTGTCACGGCAGAGGTGCCGGGTATCAAACCTGAGGACATCGACATCAGCGTCGTCAATGACCTGCTGACCATCAGTGGCGAGCGCCAACCCGAACAGGTTGGAGAAGAGGTGCGCTATCATCGGCGAGAGCGAGGCTGTGGAAAATTTGCCCGATCCATCCAATTGCCCTTTGCCGTGGATGCCAACAAAGTTGAAGCAAGCTTTGAGAACGGTGTCCTATCGATCAATTTGCCTCGCAAAGAGGAAGAAAAACCCAAGAAGATTAAAATTGTCGCCAAATAAGAAATCGGAGGTGAACCATGTCCGACACCGAAAAAACCCTAGATGTCGAAAAACAAGAAGTACCCCTAAGCGAAGGGACAGAACTAACTCGCGATCGCATTACCTTCCTGCCCCGCTCGGATATCTATGAAACCGATGAAGCACTTGTCCTATTGATGGATATCCCCGGTGCAAAAGAAGAAGACATTGACATCACGCTTGAGAAGAACATCCTCACAGTTCACGCTCTGGTTGAACCCGAAGAGCCCCAAAATTACGCTTTAGCGCTGCAAGAATATGAAATCGGAGATTACCAACGCAGTTTTCGCCTCTCCAATGAGATCGATCAAGATCGGATTGAAGCCTCATACCGTCACGGCGTGCTGCGCCTGATTTTACCCAAAGCAGAAGCGGCCAAGGCTAAAAAGATCATCATCAAGTCCTAAGGTGAAAAAACGGAGGCCCTTCAAGCCTCCGTTTGCCTTTTATCGCCGTAGTTCTCCTCTAAGAACCCAAATCGATAGCTGGCAAGGTCTCTACTCCGACCTCTTGCGCAAGCTTTTGCACCATCTTTACTAATTCAGCTTGACAGCGCTCATCCATTGGGGGTCGCTGGTAATTTTCCAAAAGAGTGCGCACGCGCTCTTTGGCGCGCCCAAATGCATCGACCTTTCCACTTTCTTCCCAGCGCCGAATCGAGCCGCGGTCGATGACCTCGGAAGGGAGATACTGCTCGATTGGAAAGAGATCACGGGTAACCTTCTGGCGCAGGAAATCGCCTTTGAAGAAAATGCCTTCAAATAGCTCGAGAGCTAATGTCTCTGTATGGACTTCAATACCTTTCAAAAAGCGCTTCACCATCCCAATAATTTCGGCGTCAATCACCAATTTTTCAAGGCTCTGACAGGCTAGGAAATCCAACATCCCTGCTCCCGAGATCATGTTGATTCCCGCGAGTGCGCCGATCAGGGCAGACATTCCGCTTTCAAGGCCAGCTTGAGCATCAACTAACTTTGCATCGCTTGCCCCAAGATAGGTGTGCGTCGGCAAACCCAAAGTCTTGCCGACCTGTGCATACGCAGCATCGATCATCGCTGTCTCGATAGCGCCCATAGGGGTTGTCCCTTGGTGCATATCAAAAATCGCCGGCGCCCCTCCCCAGATGACTGGAGCGCCTGGGCTAGCAAGTTGATGGATGGTTATGCCGCTGATGCTCTCGACAGCGTGTTGCACCACAGCCCCAATCAGCGTAACCGGCGCGGCAGCGCCGGCTAACGGCATCGAGACGATCTCCGCCGGCACACCTGCCTGAGCTAAATCGATAAGATTTTGGGCGGCAAACTCGCTCCAGATCATCGGTGGGGAAGGGCAAACGTCAAACACAGCCAGCGGCTTCCGCCTTAAATCCTCCCGTCCATCTCGAAAGATACTGAGCAGATCAAACATGTATTGGGTGGTGCGGATTGAAA
>CAKZNJ010000300.1 GCA_937129505.1 uncultured Anaerolineae bacterium
CGACCCCTCCTCTTGCTTTGGCTTGCTCCGCTTGGCTAAACATTTTTTCATACCAAGGGTCTTTGGTGATGAGCGCAATCACCGGCATATCTTTGTCGATGAGGGCGATTGGCCCGTGTTTCATTTCACCCGCCGGGTAGGCTTCAGCGTGAATATAAGAAATCTCTTTAAGCTTCAAGGCGCCTTCGTAAGCGGTTGGCATGTTGATTCCTCTGCCAAGGTAAAGACAATTTGAGGTTTCTAGGAGGGTTTTTGCCACTTCGACGATAGCGTTTTCTCGCTTGAGGCATTCTCCCGCTAAACTAGGAATGATGCGTAGGTCGTTGACCAATTGCTGACGAACTGTCGCTGAGAGGGTACCTCGGAGATCGGCGAGCAGGATGGCGAGCATATAAAGATCGACAAGAGGGGCGGTATAGGCTTTCGTGGATGCTACACCGATCTCTGGCCCACACTGCATGGAGATATATCCATCTGCAAGACGCATGGCTTGAGACCCGATGGCGTTCACAATACTCCAAAGTTTGGCACCCCGTTTCCTTGCTTCTTCCATGGCTGCCAGTGTATCTGCAGTTTCACCCGACTGGCTGATAGCGATGGTAACGCAATGATTATCTACAAGCGGTTCTCGATAACGAAACTCGGAGGCAATATCGACTTCGACCGGGATTCGGGCAATGCGTTCAATCAGAATTTTACCCACTAAGCCGGCATGCGAAGCCGTTCCGCAGGCGATGATAAAGATTTTTTGGATGCCTCTCGCAAGTTCGGGGGTTAAGTTTAGTTCATCCAAATGAATGCGTCCATTCTGGAAATCCACTCGACCGGCTATGGTATCGGTAAGAGAACGGCCTTGTTCATGGATTTTTTTTTGCATAAAATGGCGATATTCGCCTTTTTCGGCGGCTACCGGATCCCAAGGGATTGTATGCGATATGGGAGTGATCGATTGACCTTGAAGTGTTTGAATGGAAATCGACTTTCGACCAACAACGGCCATTTGCTGAGAGTCGAGAAAGACAACCTTGCGGGTATGTTCCAAAATCGCAGGCAGGTCGGAGGCAACGAAGTTCTCATCTTCGCCGATGCCAATAACCACCCCGCCAGCATTGCCAATCCGAGCTGCAACCAGTTTATCGGGTTCTTTTGCCGAGAATATGACAATGCCGTGGGCGCCTTGAATGTGTTGTAATGCCTTTTGGACAGCCTCCGTTAGGTTGTCATTGGAAGTCAAATACCGTTCGATAAGATGTACAATGACCTCGGTGTCTGTCTCGGAGTTAAATACAGCTCCTTCAGCTTCTAACTCGTCGCGCAAGGTGCGGTAGTTTTCCACAATACCATTATGCACGACGACCACTTCACCGGTCATGCCAATGTGAGGGTGGGCGTTCCTAGCGCTGGGTGCACCGTGAGTAGCCCAGCGGGTATGACCAATCCCCAAATTTCCACTCAGCGGATTTTGTCTTACGATCTCGATAAGGTGACTGATCTTGCCCGCGTCACGGCGGATTTCAATTTTGTTGTTGCTCAACACTGCTAAGCCGGCTGAGTCGTAGCCGCGATACTCCAGACGCTGGAGGCCGTTCAAAATGATGGGCGTTGCATCGCGCGGCCCAATGTAACCAACGATACCACACATAAGGATCCCTCCGTGATGAAATGTTTACATTCAAGAAAGTACGTTTCTCAACGCGCTTCCCGATGGTCTTTCCCACTCTTCTAACGTTTGTGCAAGGAGTTGCCTCCCTGTTTTGGGTTAGAAGTTCAACTGGAGGGGAGAGAGCGGATGGTGGGGCATCCGTAGGGCTTCCGCTGATCCTTCGATTTTCCCACAAATCCTTGTGGTTAGTCTCTCTTTGCAGAGAGAAACCCTATCCTCGTCAACCGCCAATTTGGGGCGGTCCTTGCGCTATCTCTCCCTTAGAAAATGTGCCTAGTCACCTCCGATGTTTTCAAAATAATTAACTAGGATTATACCAAAGGTTTGAAGCATCCCTTTTGAGTTAGGAAGGTATCTCTAAACAAACCTTAATGAAAGATAAGCCTTTGTGTGCCGGTAAAAGCGATTTGGCTTTCGATGGTATAATCCGACAAAATGAAACTTGGGAGTTGGATGAAATTGGATGAAGAAGCTTCTCCAACACGTGGAGAGAACGCTCAAATCTTCATCTGCCCCAATCATACTTTTTTCATTAGGAGATCTGCTTGAAATTTAATCCCCTCAATTGGTTGTTGGGATTTTTTTCCTTAGATATTGGCATTGACCTTGGGACAGCGAATACATTGGTTAATGTGCGCGGCAAAGGGATTGTCATTAATGAGCCCTCTTGGGTGGCCATTAATAAAAAGACGCGCGAACCGTTAGCGATCGGAGCTGAGGCGAAAGAGATGGTCGGGCGAACGCCAGCAAACGTTGTGGCTGTCCGTCCGCTTCGAGATGGTGTGATCTCGGACTTCGAAATCACCCAAGCGATGCTTGAATATTTTATTGGCAAAGCCCATGAACAATCAATTGTGCCCGTGCCGCGCCCAAGAGTGGTGATCGGCATCCCGCAGGGAGTGACGGAGGTCGAAAAACGAGCAGTCTATGAAGCTGGGATGTCAGCCGGGGCGCGGGAAGTATACCTAATCGAAGAACCCATAGCCGCAGCGTTAGGTGCTGGTCTACCGATCTCAGAGATTCGAGGAAGCATGATTCTGGACATCGGCGGGGGGACTTCCGAATTGGCAGTGATCTCGATGGGGGGCATAGTTGTTTCGCGGTCGTTGCGGGTTGCAGGCGATGAGATGGATCAGGATATTGTGCAATATGTGCGCAATAAGTACAATCTTCTGATTGGCGAGCGGATGGCTGAACAGGCAAAAATTGCCATTGGATCAGCTTATCACCTGCCTCAAGAAAAAACCATGACGTTGCGAGGCCGCAACTTAATTACCGGATTGCCGGAAGCCGTCGAAGTTTCCTCAGTCGAAATTCGGGAAGCAATTAGTGGATCGGTTCAAACGATTATCGATACCATCAAAGATGCGATGGACGAAGCACCCCCAGAGATTGTAGCTGATTTAATGGAAGCGGGTATTTGTATGACTGGTGG
>CAKZNJ010000301.1 GCA_937129505.1 uncultured Anaerolineae bacterium
TACCGATGTATTGATCGCATTCGGGTTACCGCTGGGTGGATTGATCCTAGCTTTGGTGTATCTTTTGAAAGCTGAAGGCCGCGAACGAGCGCTTTACCTGATTGTCGCTTCGATTATCAGTTGGCTTGTCTGGTGGGCTATATGCACGCTAACTGGTTGGCCGATTTATTATTAGCTAGCAAAATCGCCTCAGCTTTCGGTAAAATTTTGGAATAATCGAGCCGAAAATCACCCAACCGCATTTCTCATTCAGTCCCTAGGATAGTGTTTTATCCCCCAGAAGAGCAGAAATGGACCCCGACGAAGAATTCATGATGTGGTATCCACCCCCTTTTGATGAGGAATTTGAGCAGGAACCCCCACCGCGTCAACCGTCAAATCTTGAAATCCTATTCTGGAAAATCATTCTTGCCCTGTTCGCGCTTAGCCTGCGCGGCTGCCTGCTGTTATTCGTCCTGCGACAATAGAACTTGCCATAGCTGAGTGGGCTTCTGCACCCTTACAGCGTATCGTCTGCGCGCCAAACTGATTCCGTGAGCATCACCCTCCGCTGAGCCAATCAAAAGGGAACACCTCTTTTGCTATGATTTATGCCTTAGGGACGACGAAGGGGATTCCGAGCACTTGCTTCGCAAGGACAATATGGGTTTCTGCTCAACCCTTCTTTATCAACCATGCTATACTGAAAAAAAAAGGTTTGACTAAGGAGGGCCGTGATGAGCGAAGTCTTTATTGTGGGCGCTGTCCGCACCCCAATAGGCATTGGAAAGGTAGGCGGAGCACTCTCTTCCATGACTCCCTTGCACCTGACCGCTCAGGTTTTACAAGAGGTTACCCGGCGGGCAGGAATCGAACCCCGGCTGGTAGAAGATGTGGTATGGGGATGTGTGACTCCCATTGGCGAACAAGGCGCCAATCTAGCGCGATTAGCCACCCTGCAAGCGGGCTTTCCGGTAGAGATTCCCGCCGTGACGCTGAACCGCATGTGCGGCTCCAGCCAGCAAGCGATCCACTTCGCCGCCCAGGCAATCCTGGCGGGCGATCTGGAGATCGTCATTGCAGGAGGCACTGAAATTATGTCACGGGTAAAAATGGGAAGTGATTGGCCAGGGGAGTGGCCCCCTGATTTTCCCTATCCTTTAGTCCATCAGGGCATCAGCGCCGAGCTAATCGCCGAAAAATGGGGGTTGAGCCGAGAGGAGATGGACGATTTCGGCTATCAATCTCACCTGCGGGCAATGCAGGCTATTCAAAAGGGGTGGTTCGATGAACAAATTTTACCCATTGAACGCCCCGATGGGGTAATTGTCCGTCAGGATGAAGGCGTGCGCATGCCCCCTGACCGCCAGAAGATGGCAACGCTGAAGCCAGCGTTCAAGGAAGACGGGCGGATTACAGCGGGCAATTCCAGTCAGATCAGCGATGGGGTGGGGGCGGTTGTTCTCGCCTCTGCCAAAGCGGTTGGACGCTATAACCTCTCCCCCCTTGCCAGATTAGTTGCTAGGGCAGTGGTCGGAAGCGATCCTATCCTAATGTTAGAAGGTCCGATCCCCGCAACCCGTCAAGTGCTAAAACGGGCCGGCTTAACCTTGGCAGACATGGATATCATAGAAATCAACGAGGCCTTTGCCTCGGTCGTGCTAGCTTGGCAGAGGGAGTTACAAGCCGATCCAGCGCGCGTCAACCCCAATGGTGGTGCAATCGCCTTAGGGCACCCGCTGGGAGCAACGGGAGCTGTCCTGATGAATAAATTGGTGTACGAGTTACAGCGGCGCAAAGCGCGCTTTGGCTTACAAGTCATGTGCATCGGGCATGGAATGGCAACGGCAACGATCATCGAACGGGTGTGAAGGGTCTTTTCCTCTCCCCGTTTGGCCGATTCTTGGCTAAAATAAAGCTCCATGAAGCGGAAAAAGCACGTGGTTTATCTGGCATTCGGAACGAACCTCGGTGATCGCTTGGCAAATATTCGCCAAGCGTTGGGGTCTCTGTCGCCAGCCGTCGAAGTGGAGCTCAGTTCAGCGGTTTACGAGACACCGCCGTGGGGTTATCTCGATCAACCCTCCTTCTACAATCAAGTCGTGCGTGCAGTGACCGACCTTTCCCCACTGGATTTATTGGATTACCTGAAGCAGATCGAGCAACGGCTGGGGCGGGTTGAAACCTTCCGCAATGGACCGCGTCAAATTGATATTGACATTCTGTTTTATGATGATCTGGAGATGGAAACTCCGCATCTGGGATTACCTCACCCGCGCATGGAAGGCAGAGCCTTTGTGTGGGTTCCCTTGGCGGAGATCGCGCCGAATTTAGTGCACCCCAAATTGGGCAAAACCGCTGCGCAGGTAGTCAGTGAGTTGGATTGCAGCGGCATCCATCCTGTCTCATCCTGAAGAAGGGAAACAGGGCCGCAGGATGGTGGAAGGAGAGATAGCCCTCGGTGAGAGTAGGAATGATCGATCAGGAGAGTGAATGATGTCAGAGAGCACTTTAAAACCATTGCATTGGCAGCCCGAACCGGGCATCGGCTATACGGTACAACGCCGTCCCGATGGTGGTATGCATTATGTTTTCACCGATGTCAACGAGAAAACCCTGCGTCATTGGCGGGAATTTGCCCTA
>CAKZNJ010000302.1 GCA_937129505.1 uncultured Anaerolineae bacterium
CACCCATTATTCTTATTGGCAGCATATCTACGGGCGCAAGGTTTACGATGAGGAACAAAGCCAGGTTTCAGACATCTTACGTGCCTATCTGGAGAAATGGCACCCCGGTATCAATCAAGCAGTGGAGTGTGTAGATGAAGCCACGCCCCTTAGTTATGAACGCTACACTGGGAACTGGCAGGGTTCGACATGTGGCTTTCTGCTCACTAAAGAGACTATGCCTATGCTGATTAAGGGTGTCCCCAAGACATTACCAGGACTGAAGAATTTCTACATGGCTGGCCAATGGGTAGAACCAGGAGGAAGTGTCCCGTTAGCAGCCGCCTCAGGAAAGAACGTAATCCAGCTTATCTGCGCAGCCGATGACGAACCTTTTAGGACTTGAACAAAACTGAGAGATTGACGCTTCCGGAAAAAAGAACGAATAACCCCAACCGCCTCATCTCCTGCAGTGCAAAAGCTCGAAAGAGTATATAACTATTTCAGCAAATGGCGCAGCAGATCGTTTTCCACGCTTACACCAAAGGGAATCACAAGGTAAGGATTATCATAGCGGACGTCTGGGTGCAAATCGACCTCGCGACCATTTTGCAGCAAAGCGCCTTTCCAGCCGAACGACAATTTCCCTTGCGACGGGGAATGATACTCAACCCTCAATCCATTAACGCGAAGTGATGCATTTAGGATTTGTTTTTGGAAGACCGCAAATGAAATGGCTTGCACTCCCGAACCTAGTTCGCAAATCCAGATATTGTCCTTGCCTTCTGCAATTAGCTGTCCATTTCGGTCTTCTCCTTCGCTTTGCCAACGTGTAGGCAGATGAGAATACAGCGCTAAATATGACATCCCCTTGCGGGCGAAGATCCACTTCCCCTGCTCAACCACCTCATCAAACTCGTCCTTGGGCAGCCAGGCGTGAGTGTAGAAGTGGCGCACGGGGACATAAAGTGCCGGGCGGCGCCTTAGGCGGTAAATCGCTATCAACACGTTTTTGATCTGCGCTACACGGGGTAAAATCCCCGATCCAGCCCATTTATCTGGGGTTCGACCACCGATATTGCCCGGATGGGTTGTAAAACACACTGCATTTGGACCCAAGGTCGCCTGCCAAATATGCTGCTGATCGCCACCATAGCCAGGGCGATAATCGACCGCTGAGGAAAGCATGTAATCGGGTGTCCGATAAGTGATTATGTCCACTTGTTCGCGAGTATTGCGGCACAAATCCCATTCCAAGGCAGTTGCCAATAGCTTCATCAAGTGGAGGCTACGAAGGAGCCTAATCAACCAGCGGTACTTCTTGAAGACCGTAAAGAAGTTATTTTCCCACCAATGGAAGCGGTCGAACATGTTCAAAGTCAACTCAATCGTGAGTGGATGCACATATGCCTCTAAGGTTAAGAAGTGCATCCCATCCTCGAGGTTATTGGGATGTAAACCCCACCGCTCCATCTCCGCTAAGCGGATGCCCATACGCTGGCGGTTGAGCATCTCTGGGCGACTTTGTTCTTGGGCAATAGCTTCGATACCCGGCGGCAATGTATATCCACTTAGGGCAAAAGCGACAGCGCTCATATTGTCAAAATTAGAAAAGATGCCCATGCCAAAAAGCAGCTTAGAGGTGTCTGTCGTCCCTTCTTGGGCTGCCCATCTCTTGGTGTTGCCGTATGCCCTGCCATGGGTCGAACCAAATACGCCGCGGAAGCTATTCAAGGCGATATCCAATAGGAGCAAATGAATAACGGTCTCTGCTTTTTGGCGGATCTCGCTATCTTGAGCAAAATCGCGCAAATTAAGCAATGCGGTTAGATCTTCGTCATAATACACGTGTGAAAGCCACTCTGAAAAGCCAGTGTGCAAGCGCAGGTCGAGCCAACGTAGAATGCGTGCCCGATTCATTTCGATTTTCTGCCATCCCTTTTCCCCCGAATTGGAAAAAGTCTCATCCGGGAAGAACTGACCTGCCAGGTAGGCTGCTGAAGTGTAAAGGATATAATGGTTCTCTGTCCAGGTACACAGCGAATCCATGCCGGGTTCATCGGGGAAGTACTTAAACCCCAAGATGGTGCGATAAGCCCTTTGGATCACATTTTCATCCATTGGGGGATGTAAAATCGGTTGCACGCCTGTGCCGTAAAGCAATTGCGGTTGGGTTGGATTGAACTGATAAACCCACCGCAAAACGCCATGTAAAGCAAAATCAGCACAATCCTTGCGCGCCTCAATGAAAGCCAAAGTAGCTCGGAACACGCCTGTATGAACGTTACCGCTCGCAGCCAACCGCCCTAGCTCATGCCAAATGGCTTTGGTGTTGGCTGGTGCAGGATTTTTTAAGATATGCTCAAAAAAAGCCCGCTTGCGCTGGGTATAATCAGCTAGGAACGGCTTTTCGGAAAAAGTATCCGCATGAACCTGTTGCGGATATCCTTCAGGCGGCAAGCCAAGCGGAACAATCTGATAGTCGGGTAATGTATGAACGGTGGTCATCGAGAACTTATCCGATTAAAAGCTTGGTTAATTGTCGTTTTTCGTTTTCATTCACGCTTTCGCCGTTGCGCGCTTGCTCTAAAATTGCCTCGAGCCTGCGGTGGCGCTCAACACTTAAGGGAAAACGAGAGGCAAAGTAGATACCAAAGGTAATCAACACAACTGGCAAGAATATAAACACCAAGCGCAACGTCAGGATAAATTGAGGGGTTTGCACTTGTTCGATGAGTTTCCCTTCAACCTCAAGTGGGGGGATATAGCCAGCAATGGCAAGCATTTGGGCGACGAAAAATGTAGCCAAAGCGGAGGAAACTTTGCGTGTAAATGTGGTTAGGGCAGAGAAGATTCCCTCTCGCCGTTCTCCAAAGCGCAATTCATCCACATCGGGGATATCGGGGAAGATTGCGTAAACCATCATCACCACCCCACCGGTACCCAAACCCACCAAAGCAGCAAAGAGATAAACAGCAAATTGTGGCGATGCTGGGGTAATGAGAAATGAAAAGAACATTACCACCACAAAAACGACCGCTCCCACAATATAAGCGCGGGGTTTTGAGGTGCGGCGGCTCAAATGCTGGTAAAACGGCAGGGAGAGCACCTGAGAAACCAACAGCGTACCCAACACAAAGCTGACTTCTTCGCCTCGTCCCAAATAAGTCTTAATGTAATAAACCACAATGCTGGAGACGGCGTCAAAGGCTGAAAAAGCGGTTACGTACATAAATAGCACAAACACGAAGGTGCGCACTTGAAAAGGTTCTAAAAAAGCCTGCTTCCAACTGAAGGGGCGCGGTGGCTTCTGAAACTCGGCTCGTTCGCGAGTGACCAAGACCGTAGCAATAAAGGGCACCGCAAAGAGCAAACCAAACACAGTCGCCATAGCCATCCAACCACTGCGCACATCGGGAAAGGCTTTGATGATTTCCATGGGAAGAACAGCACAGAGAATTGAGGAAACTGTCGAGAAAAAGATGCGAAAGGAAGTCAGAGCGGTACGTTCATTGTAATCCAAGCTCAGTTCAGGCTGCAAAGCATTGTAGTTGAGCATAACGATGCTGACAACAGTGGAAAAGAAGAGGTAGGTCAAAAGGACAAAAGCAAAACGCGCTGTCTCACTCTCCGATTGGATAGGAAAGAACATTAAGTAAAAAGACAGAAAAACAAAGAAAATTCCCGCCAACAAATATGGCCTTCGCCTTCCAAGACGGGTTCGGGTGCGATCAGAAATCACCCCTTCAATCGGATCCGTAACAGAGTCGTAGATTTTGCTGACCAAAATCACCGTACCGGCCGAAGCAGGATTAATGCGCACAACATCAGTCAGGAAAACGAGGTAGAAAAAGTTGATTAGGGTTCCTGAACCACCGCCGAAAATATCCCCTACGCCGTAACCCAGCTTTTGCCAAAAAGTCAGTTGTTCTCCCTCTTGATTCATTCTTACTTAACTCCTTCGCTTAAGTTCATTTATCAACCTAATCCAGGTTGTCGCATTGATGATTCCGAGTGTAAATGGTGCTTTCGCGTTTACCCGTTTGAGCGGCGCAGTAAATCGCATCTATTGCTGCTAAAGCTGGCAGGGCCTGTTTAGCGGGAATAAGATAGGGGGTCTCGTCTAGAACCCAGGCACAAAAAGCAGATAGGCTGCGCTGCAAGGCATGAATTCCCCTTATTGGGGGTTTCTCTTTCACCACCCAAGTCCCTTGAAATTTTACGGTTGGGAAAGGCCGATCGCAATAAAATGCCGCACCGTGCTGGGCATCAATCTGGATGGTCACTGCTCTTTCTTTGTAGCAGATCATTGAAGAGGTGAGACTAATTAATGTGCCACCTTGGCTTTGGATAACAGCATGGGCTATCGTCTCAACTTCAACATCAAAAGCTACCTTGTCTGTAAACCCGATTGCGCAGACCGGTTTCTCATCCAATGCCCAAAACGCCCAATCTAAAAAGTGGCTGGCTTGAGTGAGTAAAGTGCCCCCACCCGAGCGCTCCAATGAGCGATGCCACGGCGATAATTCAAAGTATTCGTGGCTGCGGTGCCATGGTACTTGAATGCACATCGAATAGATTTGACCCAGTTCTCTTTTCTGCAAGGCGCGCGCTAGAGCATATAAAGCGCTATCATAACGATATTGATAATTGACGCCGACTTTGCTTTCGCCAATTTGATCAATTAACTGCTTCCCTTCATCAAAATTGCGCGCCAACGGCTTTTCGAGCAAAACAGCTTTGCTTTTTTCGACCGCTTGCAGGGTCATCGAACAGTGCAGATCGTGTGGCACGGCTAAATAAACAGCGTCAAAGTTTTCCTTCTCTAGCAAAGCACGGTAATCCTGATAAACGAGGGGAATGCGGTAGCGTTGCGAAAAACGTAAAGCTCGCTGTTGGTCACTATCACAACAAGCGATCATCTGCAAGCGAGGTACAAATCGCGCAAGCCAAGCCACATAGCTTGCGATCTCGCCGCAGCCCACGATTGCCAGTCGGACTTTCATTATTCAACCTTCTGCCCAGCGCTCACCCACCTCAAGCCCTGGAGAAGCAGTCTTTGATAAGCGCGGTTGTTCATAGTTTCGCTACAATGTCCGGGCATAGCGTAGAACACCCGTCCTGCTCCATAAGAGTAGCTCCATACGACTGGGATAGGATCTCGATCGGTTTGGGCGATGAAATGCACCTGAATCTGGGGGTTGAGCTGGTGAATATAGAGTTCATCACGAACTTCAAAGCGCTCAAAATCACGGAATAGCTTGTCATCCTTGTTCGGTATGAGCTCAAAACGCGTCACTTCTCCATGACTGACAAAGCGTCCGCCAAGGATTTCAAAATAAGTGGGGCAATCCTTGAAGGAAGCGGTTGCTGAATGAATGGCTAAGATTCCCCCTCCCTCGGTAACATACTTTTGTAAGGTGGCTAACGCCCGAGCGGAAATTTTCCTCTGGTGAAAGTACAGTATCCAAGCTGGAGATTCCAGAAATGATTCATCCACCTCATCTAAACTGCGAACTGAACGCACTGAAAGTTCAGGTTGTCAATCCAGCAAACGACGTAATCGCAAACGAGCTAAAAGAGGGGGGTGAACAAAGCCAGCCGAGATCAATATAATGCGCTTCATCGTTGTTTTTTCATCTCTTTCAAACGGTTAGCATGAGGGAGATTTTTATAAAATTCATCCAGCGGATAACAGCCACTAACATAGCCGTTGCGCGGCGCAGTCGTGCAATCGCTAAAGGTGCGGCAAATGCGCCTTCGTTGCAGCGGTTTTGCTTCCAGAACATCAGCAACCAAGGTGGGATAAGCCAACATCATGCGTCCTAAACCGACAAAATCAGCTTGGCCGGTACGCACAATGGCTTGGGCAACGTGGGGTAACCATTCTTGTAGATAGGAGTAACCGGAACCAACAATCAATAGTTCAGGAAAAGCTGCCTTCAATTCTGCTGTCACGTGGATCAAGCGCGCGATCCCCACTAAAGGGTCTTCAGGTGGCAGATAACCATCCGAAGGGGGAAACCGCGCCGGCCGTTGAATGTGTGGGTTCGCATAGGGGTTTCCGGCAGTAATGTTGACCAGTCGCACGCCTAGAGATTGAAGTAAAGCCAAAAGTTGACGGGGTTCAGTTAAGTCAATCCCTATACCACTCCCATCCCCACCAAAGGCGTATGGATAAGGTTGTTCTTTCGGCCATGCCTCAGGCTCGCCGAACCCATTGGTCGACTTGCGAAAAGGGATAAAGTCGAAAGCAGATAAACGAACACCGATCATCAACTCAGGCACCTCAGCTCGAATGCCCTTGACAATCTGACTTAAAAAACGAGTGCGATTTTCAAAACTGCCTCCATACTCACCTCCCCGGTCGACTGCTGAAAGGAACTCATGGCCCAAATAGCCATGGCAATGTTTGATATCCACAAAATCAAAACCAGCTTCGGCAGCAAGGCGCGCAGCGGTGATAAAAGCTTCAATAATACTTTCAATTTCTGCATCGCTGAGCAGAGGATATTCAGGTGGCAAACCCAACCTGCAATCTAAAATTGGGTGATGGTATAAGAGACATGGCTCAATCTGGCTGCCATTGGGGCGGCAATAGCGCCCCGAATGGGTGAGCTGGAGGCCAATCAAAAGGTCATGCGTCTCCCAATGAGCAGCATGGCTTGTCACCAACGCTTCTCGCAATGCGGCGAGTTCAGGGAGATTTTGGCGGTTGATCAACAGTTGATTAGGATTGGCACGAGCCTTTTCCAATACCGCTACGGCTTCGCCACCCCAAATTAGCTTTGCCCCGCTCTCGCCAAAGCGTCGCCACCGTCGAAAGGTTAACTCGCTCGGTTTTCCGTCCCGCGTTCCATCCCAACCTTCCATCGGTTGAACACAGAAGCGATTGCCAATGGTAAAGTTGGGTAAGTGATAGGGTTTTGCCAAAGGTGCATCTTCTCCAAGCTGTACAACCGGGTCAAATGCCAGCCTTAGGTTTAAGTTCTCAATGACTTCAGAAAATTGCTCTGGGTTGCGAATTTGGGCAAGGGAGATAGCTAGCTTCGACATTCGTTTGCAAAGTTTATTCCATCGATAGATTGGATAATTGATCAAATATGACCCTTAAGATATCCAAATCGCTATCTGGGCGACGGGGTGCATTCGGAGGCGGCTCATCGCTTGAAAGCCACCCTCGTAACTTCAAAAATTGAGCAGCAGAATGCTTGTACGCCGGAACAGGGGGACGAAAGGCAAAATGGCCTAGAAATTGAAGAATGTCATTCAGTTCAAAAAATTTATCATCACCTTTCTCCCAAAAGCGATCTCGCAGGGCAAAATAATCCGGCGCAAAGGTGGATAAACCGAGCAGATAATCACTACCATACATGACCATATCAATAGCTAAATCATTGCCGCTGTAAATTTTGAACGACGGGCGCAACTGAGAGCGCAACATTAGCCGCTTCCATTCCTGTTGGCGACTCAGGGATGAGTGCTTTAGCCCGACGATAGAAGGGATTTGCAATAGCTCGGTAATTACCTCGAGTGGATAGATTTTGCCAAACGGCGCAAATTGATTGCCCAATTCAAAGATCAACCACTTGGAAAATCGTTTAGCTAATTTTTCATGCAGGGAGATTAATTCTGAGTTAGGTAACGATGCCAAAGCGGTGGATTGAAACAAAATCGGCGTTCCACCTCGCTCAAGGATATGTGACATTTGTTCTGCATACAAAGAAAGTGGTTCACCATCCTCACCCTCAATATAAGCACCGGCAATATAATCTTTTCCGCTTAAAAAGCTCGCCGTCAAATCTAAGATTTGACGGCGCTGAGTTTTTGAAAGCAAGTTGACGTAGCCCGTATCCATATTAACAGCGGGCATTAAGCCCGCTTGTACTGTGCGTTCCAAATGTTTGAGAAATTCATCGTAGTTTGGCTCTCCAGTACTCTTAAAAGGCAACAAAACCGCCGAGATACCTTCAATTTTGCGCCGCAGGAGGAGGGGTACAGCCATAAGTACTTACCTTTTCTGGCGCACCTGACGCAACTGCTCGAAGAGGCGTTTCTCCTCTTCCGTCAGGTTGCGCGGTAGTTCAACAGTCACAGTTACATACAAATCACCACGTTGTTCGGAATTCTTGACATTCGGCATCCCCAATCCGCGCAAACGAAAAGTCTTTCCGTTTTGCGTCTCCGGGGGAATGGTCAACTCGACCGTTTTATCGATTGTCGAGACATTGACTTTCCCGCCCAAAAGCGCAGTGTACAAATCAATGGTTTGATGTGTTTTCAAGTCATCGCCATCCCGTTCAAAACGTTCATGGGGTAAGACTTCAATCTTCAGATATAAATCTCCCTTGTGTCCATAAGCATCCGGCGCGCCTTGTCCACTCAAGCGCACTTTGGAGCCAGTCTTCACCCCGCGCGGAATGCGCGCTTCGATCTGTCGCCCGCCCTCGAACTCCATCTTACGTGAAGTGCCGTAAAAGGCTTCTTCGAGCGAAATTTGCACCGGATACTCAATATCCCGCGCTGCTGTCTGGCGGCTGGTGCGCGTCCGTGTCCCGAAACCGCTCATCCCCCGACCCATGCCGCCAAAGAGCGTTTCAAAGAAATCCGAAAAGCCTCCTAACCCGCCGCCAAACATCTCCTCGAACTCTTCGGGAGTAACGGTGCGCGCATAGGTGCGGCTACCCGGTTGAGCGGTCCATGCTGACCAATCGAAGTCTTCCGGACGCCCACCGGCGCGCTCATACTGACGCCACTGCGCTCCAAAGCGGTCATACTTCTCCCGCTTCTGCGGGTCTGAGAGGACTTCGTAAGCTTCGTTGATCTCCTTGAATTTTTCCTCAGCGACTTTGTCTCCTGGATTGACGTCGGGATGATACTTGCGCGCCAATTTACGGTAAGCCTTCTTAATCTCAGCTTCCGTTGCGTTTTTGTTGACCCCTAGGATTTGATAATAATCGCGAAATTGCATAACCATATTCTATCATTTACCTCGAAAGGGGTAATTTATTTTTACTCAGTTGATGTTTTAGCTCCGCTGATAAAAAGCATCTAAAAAACTGACATTAGCACAAGATTGTTAATTTTTTCTTAGAATATCAAAATTTCAAAATTTTTCCTCGGCGCAGTCAATTGGTGAGCGGGATCGCCTAAAATAGGGATTCCATTAAACAGGTGTGATGTCTCAAAAGAGTTTTTTTCCTGCCCAAACTCTTTCCCGAATTAGAAAGATAGACAAATTTCTAATACTCCGTTTTCATCCTTCTTATGCATCTATCCTAAGATAAAAACAAATATTTCTAGAAGGAGGTTGAGGTATGTATTACCGCAGATTGCGCACACCATCTTTGT
>CAKZNJ010000303.1 GCA_937129505.1 uncultured Anaerolineae bacterium
TATATCGATATCAACGACTCCGAAGAGGTTTTGCGGGCGATTAAGCTCACCGATCCCAATGTGCCCATTGATCTCATCCTGCACACGCCGGGCGGCTTGGTCTTGGCAGCCGAACAGATTGCCAAAGCGCTCTGTCGCCACCCCGCTAAAGTGACCGTTTTCGTACCGCACTATGCAATGTCGGGTGGAACCATGATTGCCCTCGCCGCCGATGAAATCGTGATGGATGAAAACGCCGTCCTTGGACCGGTCGACCCTCAAATCGGCCAACAGCCAGCAGCCTCCATTCTGGCGGTTCTGGAACAAAAGCCGCTGGATAAGATCAGCGATGAGACCCTCATCTTAGCGGACGTCTCGCGCAAAGCGATGCGGCAGGTTAAAGATACCCTGCGGGAAATCCTCGTCAGCCATACCACCCCCGAACAGGCTGAGACCCTCGCTGAAATCCTCTCCAGTGGACGGTGGACCCACGATTACCCCATCACAGTAGAAGAAGCGCGCGGGCTCGGCTTGCCCATCTCTACCGACGTACCGAAAGAGGTCTACCAACTCATGAACATGTACCCGCAAGCGGGAATGGGGCGGCCAACGGTTGAGTACATCCCCTTGCCCTATCCGCTACCCCGCCCACGCGCGAAAGACCGCGATTGAGTTCAACTAAGGAGGTAACCATGAATCCTGCCGACCCGGAAAACGAAGTCGAAGTCCCTGCGGAGGAACAAACCGAAGTCACCCCTGCCGAAGAAGCTCCATCCCCTGCGCCGGTGACGGCGGCCGCCAAAGAAGAAAGCCGCTTCCGCCGCTTTCTCCGCCAGTTGGTGCGTTGGACGTTGGGAATCCTCGTTGTCCTAGGCATTGGTTTTGTCGCCGCCCTGTTGCTCTTTTATATGCCCTTACGCCGTCAAGCGGCTGCCCAAGCCAATGAATTGAGCCAGGCGCAGGGCCGCATCAGCGAGCTGGAAACCCAGCTAGCAGAAAAAAGCCAACTTGAAAAACAGTATCAAGATTCATTAACGCGCCTGAAACGGGTTGATTTCCAAAACAACATCCTAATCCTGCAAATGGAAATCGCCACCGCACGCATCGCCCTCTATGAAAACGACAAGGCGCGAGCAGAAACAGCGCTCAAAAACGCTTTGGATATCTTCAAAGCGGTGCAAGGCCAAGCGACTGCTGCCCAGCGCACAACCCTGAGTGAAATGGAAGCGCGCCTCAACTTGGCGATCAGCGGTTTGGAAAAAGATCTCTACGCCGCCCAGTCGGATCTGGACGTTCTGGCGCGCAGTTTGAGCGAATTCTCAGCCGCCTTGACTGCCAGCTCGCCCTGAGGCGTAGGCAGCCAAGGTACGCGCTTTATCGGGCAGGCGTATTGGCCGAGGGGGATAGCCCGCTACCTTGATCGCTTGCAACCAAGGAGCGTGGATCGAAACCGCATCCAAATGGGCCAATTCGGGCACCCAGTGACGGATATAATTCCCCTCGGGATCAAATTTGCGGCTCTGCAAGATGGGGTTAAAAATGCGAAAATAAGGGGCGGCATCGGTGCCCGTGCCGGCCGTCCACTGCCAGCCTCCATTGTTCGCAGCCGGGTCGCCATCGATTAGGTTTTCCATAAACCACGCCTCTCCCCAACGCCAGTCAATTAACAAGTCCTTGACCAGATAAGAAGCCACGATCATACGCGCCCGATTGTGCATCCAGCCGGTTGCACGCAGTTGGCGCATGGCAGCGTCTACAATGGGCATCCCCGTCATCCCCGCTTTCCAATGCTCAAAAGCTGTTTCGTCATTCTCCCACGGGATCGAAGCGAAGGAACGACTGAAAGCGCCCTGACTGACGTAGGGGAAATGGTACAGGATTTGGATGTAGAATTCACGCCAGATCAACTCGTTCAACCAAGTTTCGGCCGATTTGCTCCAGCCAGCAGGAGCGTTGCACGCCGCCTGCAAGGCCGCCGCAGCAGCTTGGCGCAACCCAACCATACCGAAGCGAAGATAGGGGGAGAGCTGGGAAGTGCCATGGAGATCCATACGATTGCGCAACTCAGCATAGGCATAGATGCCGCTTTGTTTGCCTCGGTTTATTTCAGCGGCGGAGAAAACGGCGAAGTTTTCCAAGCGCAATAACGCTTCCTGTTCTCCAGCAGGAAAATAGGGGTCAGGCTGATAAGGCGGCAAGGGCTCGCTAAAGAGATGCGCAGGGGTTGGGATAGCTGCGGGCGCTGCCAGCAATTTTAGAGCAGTGAGTTTCGCCTTCCAAGCCTTGGAAAACGGCGTGTAAACCGTGTAGGGGCTGCCATCGGGCTTGAGAACTTCTGCAGGATGATGCACGGTTTGCGCGGGAATCAAGCGCAAGGGTAGCTCGCCCATGATTTGCTCATCGCGGCGACGGGCATAGGGGGTGTAGTCCTCTTCCGCATAAATGGCTGTTGCGCCGCTCTCTGCCATCACTTGGCGCAAAACCGCTAACGGTTCTCCGCGGCGCACCAATAGATAAGAGCCCCGCTCGCGCAGGCTTTCAGCCAAGGCGTGCAAACCACCGAAGAGAAAATTTAGCCGTTTGGGGGCAGGGCGAGAAAGCAGGTTCGGATCGAGAATAAAGAGCGGTACGACCTTGCCTTCGTTCAGAGCTGCGTTTAGGGTAGGCTGGTCGGTCAGGCGCAAATCGCGACGTATCCACCAAATGGCAGTCATAGATCGTGAAGTACCCAGCTCCTTTCAGGTCTAAGATGTCCTCAAAAGGTTTTACTGCTCAGCAGGTTTCGCCTTTGCACCCTAGGCGAGCCTGACCCAAGCTAGCTGGCGTTGTTTCCCGCTCCCCCTGATCAAACGACCTCACCGGCAGAGGACTCGCCGCCGGCGAAATCTATTTGATGCGCAACGCCTTGTAACCAATCCGCTAAGGGGAGCAATTCAGAGGAGCCCTGGGTGCGCACTGCTTGCCCATATCTCAGTAAAAATGGTCGGATGATACCAGCGGTTAGATGATGTTGGTGGAGCAAGCCTTGTAACCAATCCAATTCGGGTTTGATAGCGTCTAGGTCACCGATGGCCAATGCCGAGTGGATGACATCGCCAAAATCTTCCAGCGCAGTGGTCAGGTATTCTTGAGGCAACTGCATGTCGTTCAGTTCTGCGACCAACAGAGCTTCGATCTGAGAGCGTTGACGGCGGAAGACTTCTGCCGTCTGGTGGAAGGCTGCGAGGGTGGGCTGCGGAGGCGGCAAAGGCGGGCGCTCGTGGAGGATCTTCTCGACGTTCTGCAGCGCTTTATCGAGGCTTTTTCCCAAAAAATGAGCTGGGAGGAGCCGCACCAATTGGGGCAAAAGGTTAAAGATGCGTCCGCCGTAGGCGATTTGTACAGCGAGGGGATGCAAAGCAAGGATCACTTCCAGCGTTGAAGCGACTGTGGTCAACCGTTGGGAACTCAGGATAACCAGATCGGGTTTGATTTGCGCTACTGTCTCATCGAACTTAGCCAGCGGCACGTTTGCGCCGAGGTTAATGACTGCAAAACCGCGCCGGCGCAGAAACAAATGCAGCATCAAGATCGGTAAGAGATGCTGTTCATGAGGGGGATTGCCGATTAAGACCGTCTCTGTTCGCGTTGGCGGTGGACAGGCGGCGATCAAAGAATTGAGACGTCTCTGCACCAGTGCAGACGCAAAGTGTTCTTGTTGGACGGAGATGTCGTTTAAATACCACTGATCGCCGATTTTGGTCATTCCATATTGGAGAATCTCGGTTAGCACTGTCTCAAGGGGATAGAGGGCAAAAGCTTGATTGAGAAGCAACTCCGCCTTGTGTTCATCAAAGTGCAAGCAAGCCTCGATCCACTCTTGGCGGATGCTCTCTAGGGTGCCTAACGTAGTGAGAGGTTGCGGCGGGGCAAGTTCGGCTTGCTCTAAAGGGTCATTGCCTTGGGCGATCTGGCTGCGGAGCAGATTAATGGCGCGAGCGATGGAAAGCCCTTCCTCTTGGCGCGCCATCAGCCATTTGATCATTTCGATATCGCGCTGTGAGTACAGGCGGTGTCCGCCGGCAGAGCGTTGAGGTTTGGGCATGCCATAGCGCCTTTCCCAGGCGCGCAGGGTATCGGGGCGTATGCCGGTTTCTTTCAATACAACCTTGAGATTAAAGGTCGGCGTGGTATCGAGAGGGGTCATGGACTCACCGTTGTGGGAAGCGAGGATGAAAATTGCGGCGACAAGGAGCCAATCTCTCGTTGGATTCGTTCCGTGGTCAGGCGGGCGGATAATAGCACAATCGGCAAACCTGTTCCCGGATGGGTAGAAGCGCCGACAAAATAGAGGTTGCGGTAGCGTTTGTGGCGGTTTTGGGGGCGCAGGTATCCCACTTGCCAGAAATTGTGGCTTAAGCCGAAAGCAGCGCCTTTATCAAGGTTGAAGCGTTGTTTCCAATCCTGCGCGGTATAGACAACCTCAAATTGGATGTGTTCAGGCAAGTCTGCAGCGTCCATCTCTTTTGCCAGACGGTTAAGCACCGTTTGGCGAGCGTGGCGCACCAACTCATCCCAATCCTGATGGCGGCTCTCGTCGAGGTGACCGACAGGCACCAAGACAAAAAGCGTCTCCTTGCCTGGCGGTGCGGCGGCAGGGTCAACCCGTGTTGGCGCATGGACATAAAACGATGGGGTATCTGGCAGGGTGTGATCTTTGAAAATTCGGTCGAAGGAAGCGTTGTAGTCCCCACTGAGGAAGACGTTATGCAAAGCGATCTGCGGATAGGGTTTATCCACTCCCCAGTAGAACATAATCGTTGAGCAGGTGTACAGCAGCTTGTCAAAGCGGCGCTTTGCCTCCTGATCGCCCAACAGCTCCTTGTAAATATAAGGCAAATCGGCGTTACCGATAAATAAATCGGCGCTCATTGTCCGCCCGTCTTTGAGACGAATGCGCTCCACTTTAGCCCCTGCGGTCTCGATCTGTGTCACTTCAGAATTATAAAGAAAACGCACGCCGAGTTTCTCGGCGATCTTCGTCAAGGCTTGAATGGCTGCATAGAGACCACCGATTGGGTACCACACCCCCTCAGCCAGCTCGGTGTACTGTAGCAAGGAATAGGTTGCAGGAGCGTCGTAAGGGCTTAAGCCCAAGTACATATTTTGAAAGGTAAAGGCGGCTTTGAGGCGTGGGTCTTTGAAATATCTGCCGACATTGTCGTAGTGTTTGACCAAGGCTTTGAGCTGAAAGAGAAGGGGCAAGTTGGCAGGAGAAAAATAATCTAACAAACTGTAGAAATTGCGCCCTACAAATCTCTCCAGCGAGATTTTATAGTGTTTACTGCCCTCGGCAATATAATGGAGAAAGCCAGTGAAGGCCGTCTTCTCAATTTGCTCTAATTGGCTTTGCATCATGCCCAGATTGGAGGTCAAGGCAATCTTCAGCCCATCTTCAAAGTGCACCTTATAGGTAGGGTCAATGCGGCGCAGGTCTAGGTGATCGCTCATGCGTTCACCCAGAGCAGCAAAGGTTTCTTCCCATACCTCAGGCATGAGGAAGAGGGTTGGGCCGATGTCAAAGCGGTGGCCCTCGCGCCAGAACTGCCCGCACCGGCCGCCGGGTTGGTCGTTTTTCTCAACCACTGTAACCTCATAACCCATCTTTGCCAAGCGGGCGGCTGTAGCTATGCCTCCAATTCCTGCACCGATGATTAAGACCGTTGGTTTCATGAACTCTCCTTCCATCGCAGTGGATGGGGCTCTCGCCGAATTAAGTCAGCTTGGGACATCCTGGGGCGAGGATTCGACGCGGTAGCGGTAGGTGCGGCAACGCTTCGGATGTCCCAGCTGGTTACCATTATAGCTAAAATCTATAATCTGTCAAGATTTATTCCAGATTTTTTCCGATTTTTCATTGACAAATCCGACAATTTGTGTACAATAAGGCATAATCTAAAGGAAGGTGTAAGGATGGATATGGAGGCAAACTGGGAAGACAAACTGCTCTCGTTGGCTTTTCAAGCCAATCCGGTCTCTTCCTATTCTCCCGCTCAGATTGAACTTAATAACGAGGCACTCTTGCGCAACGCTTATCGCTATGCCACGGCAATTACCGCTCAATACAGCAAATCCTTTTACTTCGCCTCGGCTTTTCTCCCTTCGCCAAAGCGGCAAGCCGTGCGCGCTCTATACGCCTTTTGCCGCACGGTTGATGACATTGTCGATGTGGGCATTGAGGGCAAAGACCCCCGCCAAGCCCTTCATGCCTGGCGGCAGATCGTCCAGCACCCTCCCATGGAACTGCAAGAGCCAGTAGCCTTAGCTTGGGTGGACACCCTTACCCGCTTTACAATTCCCCGTCAGTACGCTTTGCAGTTAATTGATGGCGTCACCCAAGACCTAGAGCACCAGCGTTACCGCACCTTCGACCAATTAGCCACCTACTGCTATTCAGTGGCTTCGACAGTAGGCTTAATGAGCATGCACATCATCGGCTATGAAAGCCAGGAGGCATTCCCGTATGCCATTAAGCTAGGTGTCGCCCTGCAATTGACCAATATCCTGCGCGATGTCGGCGACGACTACCGCAACGGACGCCTTTACTTGCCCATCGAAGAGCTGGAAGCGTTCGGCTTGGATGAAAGCGACATCTTCGTCGGTCAAGTGACCGACCGTTGGCGGCAATTTATGCGCTTTCAAATCCTGCGCACTCGACAACTGTATGCCGAGGCGTTTCCGGGCATCCGCTTCCTGAACCGAGAGGGACGCCTTGCCATCGGCGTGGCTCTCGATATCTATCGCGCCATTTTGGACAAAATCGAAGCCAACGATTACGATGTCTTTAGACGTCGCGCCCACCTTTCGGCGCGAGAGAAAGCAATCCGCCTGCCAGCCATGTATTGGAAAATCAACTTGCTGCGGGCGCGCAATGGCCGCAATTTCGGCAGTCCTTACGGCTCATTAAACAGCCACGAAAGCCGTTGAATGCTCGCTCGTTAGGTTTTCAACAGCAATACAAATCTAAGCGCTGCGCGTTCTTAAGGGCAAGAGGATTACCCTAACGGGGGTAATCCTCTTGCCAAATTAAGGGGTGGGGGGTGCTTCCTAATTGACGTTGTCTTTGGTTAAGAGTTTGCCGGGGATTTTATACCATTGCTCCGTGGGTTTCTGCCCATTGAAATAGGCTTCGATTAATTCCACCAGTTTGGCTGCCATGCCATCAAAATCTTGGGCAACAGAGGCATAGAAAGAGCCTCCCTTGGCAATTTCCGCTTTGGCAAAATCGGTGCCATCAATGCCGACAACAAAGATTTCCGTGCGACCCGCCGCTTCGATCGCCTGCAGTGCTCCCAGGGCAGGTTCATCCCAGCCAGCCCAGATGCCCGCGATCGTACCCGCCTCGTAGCGAGTAAGCAGGTCTTCGGTAATCTTGCGCGCATTATCCACCGGCCCGGGCACTTCGATGTGCTTTTTCTCAATAATCTTGATCTCGGCGTTGCCGGAGAAAGTCGCTTCGGCAGAAGCAGCGCGCTCGCGAACTCCGGGATGTGGATCATGAGTGAACATGATTACGTTGCCCTTGCCACCAATGGCTTGGAGCAATGCCTCAGCGCTGACCTTGCCGAGATCGGTGTTATCGGAAGTAACATTGAGCAGTACCCCTGGGGCAACACCGGCATCCAATCCAAACACCGGGATGCCCGCCTTTTCAGCAGCTTCAAGTCCTTTGGTCATTTGGGCTGGATCTCCCATGCCCAGTACGATAGCATCCACCTTCTGAGTCACGGCATCCTCAATGCGACTGACCAGCAGGTTGAAATCGCCGGCGGTGTCGGTTACGGTGACCTGCCAACCTTTAGCTTCCGCCAGTTCCTTGAAGCGGTCAATAACATATTTGGTTGTTTCGTTTGCCATGTAGGGGGTCACCACGGCAATCGTTTTTGTTGCCGGGGCGGCGCCGCCGCAAGCAGTCGTCCCCAGCAGGCTGAGCAAAAGGATAACAAGGGTCAACAGGAATGATGCGCGTTTCATAACAAACTCCTTTCCAAGTAGAAAATGATTAGAGGGTTCTCAGTCGAGTTTCCTCCTTGTCAACCGCTTCGTGAGCATGGCTCGTCGCCAAGCGCTCAAAACTAGGCTTGAGGGTTGGATACAGGTCGCGAAAGACTTCGTATAAGCGTCCATACCTTTCGACCGCCTCGGTTTGAGGTTCGCAAATCTGCTCCGCAGGAAAATAAGCCGGGGGATCATAGTCGCTATACCAGCCCAGCGCCCTAGCGGCGATGAGCGCAGCGCCGCGCACAGCCACATCCCCCGGATTGGCGAGCAACTCAACGCGGCGATTGAACACATCGGCAATAATCTGAGTCCACAAGCGCGATCGTGCGCCGCCTCCCGCCACGCGGATTCCTCGGTCGCTTTGCTGTTGGGCGCTTTCAGGCAGGGTGTGATAGATGGTTTTCATCCCAAAAGCGACTCCTTCTAGAACCGCTCGGTAAAGATGAAAGCGCAAGGTGGAGCGACTTAATCCAAAGAACACCCCTCGAGCGTGCGGGTCGCGAAACGGCGCTCTTTCCCCAGCGAGATAAGGCAGGTAAAGCACACCCTCACACCCCGGCGGGACTTGTTCCGCCAAACTTGTTATTTGCTGATAGGCGTCGAGTCCGGTTTGTTTAGCCCCTAACACTTCAAGGTCGCCAAACTGCTCCCTGAGCCACTCCAAATTGCCGGCTGCGGTCAGCATTGGCCCGATTAAGATCAATTTTTCGGCGTTCACATGGCGCAAGTTGAACACACCGCTCGTTGGGTCGACAGGGTCGAACATAGTCGTGGTTGCCAGCCAGCCAGATGTTCCGAGGTAAATGTAAAGGCGTCCCGCTTCTCCTGCTCCAGCGCCGAGCGTTGTCGTGGCGGCATCGCCTGCGCCGTGATAAATCGGTATCCCCTGTGGCAGATTGGTGAGCTTCGCCAGCGCTTCATCGAGCCGCCCGACCGGCTGATCTGCGGCCGTCAAAGTGGGCAGCCAGTCTTTGCGTAACTCCAAGGCGTCGAGAAAGTCGTATGCCCAAGCGTTGGAATTCAAGTCAAGCAAGCCGGTCGTGGAAGCGGTCGTCCAGTCCGTCACCTGCGCGCCGCAAAGCCGCCAAGTCACATAATCATGGGCGCCCATGAACAGAACCTGAGCTTTCTCGTAAACTTCACGCCAATGGTTCTTTACCCACAACAGTTTCGCCAGCAGACTGGCGGCGTCCTGCAAATTGCCGGTCACCTGACGGAGGCGCATTTCACCGAGCCTGTTTTGAACGACAGCTATCTCGGCTGCAGCGCGAGTATCCGAGTATAAGATTGCCGGCGCCAAATGCCCTTGTGCATCGCAAAGGATGACATCCTGCATTTGGCCGCTCATCACGATGGCTTGCGGCGGGTATTCGGGCTGGCGCTGAGTTAATTCAGTAAGGCAGCTCAGAGTAGCATGCCACCAATCCTGCGGATCCTGCTCGACAAACCCCGGCTGATGTCGCGTGAGATATCCATGGTAGGTGCTGTCTAAGACATCCCCATGGCGAAGCACCAGAGAAGCCTTTACACCCGAAGTGCCAATATCGAATGCCAGGATACAATCTTTTTCCATACGCTAACTCCTGATGACAGTAGCCGATGCTAACTGTGAGACGAGCTGATAAACCGCCTGACTGCCCTGAGAAGCCGCTTTGACCAGCGCCGTCCCGATCACTACCCCGTCTGCTCCCATCGCCAACAGCCTGCCCACGTCTTCAACATGCTGGACACCGAACCCGACCACGAGCGGTTGGCCGAAAGGACGGGCGAACTGTCTCACTCTAGCAAGATGCTCTTCCAATTCCTTGCCGAAAGAGGCGCGCTCCCCTGTTTTGCCTTCATAGCTCTGAATATAGAGAAAACCTTGGGAATAGTTTACGATGCTCTTGATCGTGGCAATATCGGCGTTGGCTCTTATAAAGCCGATGGGTTGAATGTGCCGGGCTTGGGCGAGCAGGGCAAACTTGATCCACTCAACCATCGATGCCCCGGCAAGCAAAACGGCTGGGAGGTTGAGAGAGTTACACTGCTCGAACAACCATTGTGTTCCAATCTCAAGCAAGGTTTGAGGATAGAGCATCGGCAAACCGACAATTTCGGCAGCCTGCACAGCCTCAGCGCCGATCTCTAACGCCTGATCGGGGGTTATTCTCTGTTGGCCAATGGTTTGTAACGCAGCGCGGATTACCGAACCATCTAAGTAAGGATTTTTGACCGGCAGGCCAATTTCCAAAATATCCAACCCTGCCGAAGCTGCAGCCGCAACAATTTCGAGATATCGTTTAGGGTCAGGGAAGGCAGCGGGTAAATAGCCAACCAGCACCACCCGGCCATCTTGCTGGGCATTCTGGAAGACTGTTGCGATGTCTCTGGTCATCCCTCCTGCCCTCGTTGAGCCAATGCCGAGGAGAGAACGGCAAGGACAATAATGACGCCGGTGAGAATGGATTGGATGTAGGAATTAACGCCGAGGATGTTTAAGCCGTTACCCAAGACGCCCATGATCAGAACCCCCAGCAAGGTGCCCAATACATGGGGTTCGCCTTCGCGAAAGCTGGTCGCGCCGAGAAAAACCGCTGCGGCTGCGTTGAGCATAAACGGATTGCCCGCTTGAGGATGGGCAGAAAAGAGACGGCTGGTCAGCACAATGCCCGCAATACTCGCTCCCAGGCCGGAGAACACAAAGGAAATCATCCTCAGGCGACGCACATCAATGCCCGCTAAGTAAGAGGCTTGTCTATTACCCCCAATTGCATATAAGCGACGCCCAAGGGTAGTATGCTCAAGGATGAGCCAAGCGAAGAAAACCACCAGAACCATGATCACCACCGGCACCGGGATCGGACCGATCGAGGCTTGTCCCAGAAAACGAAAGCCTTCTGGCAAGCCAGAGAAAATGGTCGCCCCATCGGTATAAAGCAGGGCTGCACCGCCAAAAGCGGTCATGGTTGCCAGCGTTGCCACAAAAGCAGAAATGCCTCCATACGCAATAAGGATGCCGTTGAGCAGCCCTCCCAAAGCTCCAACCAGCAAGGCAACCAACAGGCTAGGGAGGATGCCAAAGCCGCGCACCATCAGGTCAGCGGCGACAACCCCGCATAAACTCGCTAGCGTCCCTACCGAGAGGTCGAAGTCGCCAGTTACCATCACCAAGGTCACCATCGAGGAAATAATCGCCAAGATGGAGACTTGCTCAACAATGTTTCTCACATTGCGCCACGATGGAAACACCTCGGGTCTTAAGATTGAGAAGACGATCAACAGCAAGATCAAACCGATGAGGGTGCCCCATTTTCGCAACCAGATACGCATGTCCTTTGTCGGGCTGGGTCTCGAGGATGCTTTCACGGAGGTAGAGCTCATTTTTCCTCTCCATAACAATATCGCAATACGGTCTCTTGGTCTAAACCTCGATTTGGCAATTCAGCCATCCTCCTTCCTTCGCGCAGAACGAGGATGCTATCCGCCAGACTGAGCAATTCATGTAATTCGGAGGTGACGAGAATCACACCTGCTCCCTGATCGGCTTGTTCGCGTATTAGACGGTGAATTTCAAAGCGTGCACCGACATCCACCCCCGTTGTGGGTTCATCCATCAAAAGCACCTTTGCTTTTTGAATCAACCAGCGGGCAAAGATGACCTTTTGTTGATTGCCCCCCGACAGCTCAGACACCTTTTGCTCTATGTCGCGCGCCTTCAGTTTCACCGAAGCAGTCGAGTGTTGCGTAAT
>CAKZNJ010000304.1 GCA_937129505.1 uncultured Anaerolineae bacterium
AAATTGGTCCCGCAGGCGAGCGTCTATCGTTAATTGCCGCGATTATGCATGATATCAATCGCGCCGCCGCTCGAACCGGGTTGGGAGCTGTAATGGGTAGCAAAAACCTTAAGGCAGTGGTCGTGCGCGGTTCGCAAAATGTTTCTACCTACGACCCCCAGAAAGTCAACCAATTAGCGCGATGGTATGCCCGCCATTACCCCGATACTTGGGCGCAAAGCCTCCGTGAAGTCGGAACAGCCGGTGCTGTCGAATATCATCAAGTCATCGGAGGTTTGCCCACGCGCAATTTTCAAGAAGGGACCTTCGATGGCTGGGAAGCTATTGATGGAACAACCATGATGAAGACCATCCTAAAGAAAAGGGACACGTGCTTTGCTTGTCCTGTGCACTGCAAGCGGGTAGTCGAAGTGCAAGATGGACGTTTCGCCGTGGAAGAGGTTTACGGGGGTCCGGAGTATGAGACCGTAGGTTCGTTTGGTTCAATGTGCATGGTCTCGGACTTGAGCGCGATTGCTTATGCCAACCAACTTTGCAATGCTTATGGCTTGGATACCATTTCAACCGGTGTCACCCTTGCTTGGGCGATGGAGTGTTTTGAACGAGGGTTAATCACGACCGAGGATACCGGTGGTATTGAGCTGCGCTTTGGCAATGCAGAGGCGTTAGTAAAAATGGTAGAACTGATAGGCAAACGGGAAGGCTTCGGAGCGATTCTCTCGCTGGGCAGTCGCGCCGCCGCCCGCCATCTCGAACGCGGCACGGAAGTGTTAACCGTTCAAGTAAAGGGATTAGAAGTGCCGATGCATGAACCGCGTGTCAAATATGGGCTTGCGGTCGGCTACGCTCTCTCCCCGACAGGGGCAGACCATAATCACAACTTCCACGATAGCGACTACACCACCGAAGAGTCAATCGAACCGCTAAAACCTTTCGGAATCACCAAACCCCTGCCAGCCACCCAACTCGATGAAGAAAAAATGCGCCTCGCAGCAATCGAAATCCCATGGTCGGTGGTCAATAACATGATGGGGTTTTGCGGTTTTATCTATTTCACTTTTGAGCGGCCGAAACTAGCCGAACTGCTCTCTGCTATTACTGGATGGGATGTCACTATGCAGGAGCTTTTACAAGCTGGAGAACGCGCTTACACAATGGCACGCATTTTCAACCTTCGAGAAGGCTTAAGCCATACCGACGACACCCTGCCACGCATTTTTACCCAGCCGTTTTCAAAAGGTCCTTCAAAAGGAAATTATATCGACCCCCAATCCTTTGAAACCGCCAAAGTTGCTCTCTATCGGCTGCTCGGCTGGGATGAACAGGGTGTCCCAAAGGCGGAAACATTGCAAGCATTGGGCATCGGTTGGACAGTTGCTGAACTACCCTAAGCGGTCTTTTTAAAGAATGGACATCTTTCTCGCCTTTGACGGCGGACAATCGCACAGTCTGGCTCTGGTGGCGGATGAACAAGGCGTCATCCTCAGCCTTGAGTTGGCGGGTCCGTGCAACCACTTTGACGAACCGGGCGGCAAGGAGCGCTTCCGCCGCACGCTAATCAACACAACTCAACGGGCGCTTGAGCTGGCGGGTTTCACCCAGCAAAATAAGATAGCTGGCGCGTGTTATGGTCTGACAGGCTACTGGGAACGTGCAGGAGCCATCCTTTCCCCAATCTTCTCTTTCGAAACACTGGCGGCTGTCGAAGACGTTGAAACCGCCCAAGCTGCAGCATTTGGGGGCGGAGCGGGTATTGTACTGATTGCTGGAACAGGAGCAGTGAGTTATGGTTTAACAGCCGACCAACGCACGGCGCGCAGCGGTGGTTGGGGCTACCTTATGGCTGATGAAGGCTCCGCATACGATATTGGACGACAGGCGTTACAGGTCGTTGCGCAAGCCTATGATGGACGGGGCGAACCCACCTCTCTCTTACCCCACCTGTTGAATCACTTTAGACAAGATGATTTTCTTTCATTACACCGCTTCATTTACCAAGGACCAATTCCCCGTCACGAAATCGCCCACTTAGCCAAACTCGTCTCCCGCGCTGCGGCAGAAGGTGACGAGGTAGCCAGAGGGATTATGGATAAAGCAGCTTATGAACTCGCCCGTCATGTGGTCGCCGTGGCAAGAAAACTGGACTGGCAAGACCCGCCCGTCAGCCCTATAGGAGGAGTCTTTCGGGCAAAAGAGATCATCTTAACCCCTTTGCAACATCATCTCGATCACCTTCTGCCCGAGGCAAAACTTCAAATGGCAAAATTTCCGCAAGTGATCGGCGCCTTGCTGATCGCTTACCGCCTGCGAGGTTACCCCATCTCTGAGACACTGCTGGAGCGGCTGAGCGAGGAAGCTATGCGCCACAGGTTATGGGAATATGGCTAACTCGACCCGACTAGCTTCTCCTTAGGTCAAGGCACCAGTTGGAAAGGCATCTAGAACAGCCCAACAGCGCGAAAACTGATATTTGCCCCGTTCAAAGATATGCCGAATACCTTGCACCGTGACCGGCACATCGCTATCCACGCGCACTGCATAGGGCTGGTTAGCCAAAACACCGGCGAAATCGGAAATCAGTGAAGGAAGAATCCGCTCAGCCCCAACTGTTAAGGTGACTTCAACTGGCTGTACGTCGCTGCCCGCCGGCTTTGTCTCTCTCCCTTGTACATCAACATCGCCGCCAGGGATAAAAGTGACTTTACACTGAGCAGCTACCTTATTTGGGTTCAAAATGGTGAGCCATTCTCGCTCCTCTAGAATAAACTGTTCAGAGACCAAATAAACGCAATCGACATAATGCCATTGTTTATCTTTTTCTCCCAATGGTCCGGGGTGAAACATAAAGGTCGACATGCTGTTGGTCACCCTTTCATCCCCAATCCGATCCCCCACGGTCGCCTGCACCAAGACAGGCTGATCACTGACCACTCTGACCCCAAAACGTTTACGCGGGTTACATCCCGGCGGCAAGTTGCTGGTGCCAAGGTTATCGGCATCTTCGGCTAAATGCAATCGCCCCTGCCGATTCGCCGGTAACCGAAAGGTAAAATCCTTGGGATCTTCATCGGCGTAGTAGAAGGTCACCGTCACGGAAGCGGTATGGGTCTCGCTTAGGTTGTAGATGAGCATCCAAGCATCATACACATTGATGCTCTGAACCATTTCACCGGTCACCCAGTCTTGAAAAGGCTCATATTGGGAAAAGTATTCGGTAGCATACCATTCGCGAACCATCATGACTCCTTATACGAAAATAAATTGGATATTCCCTCGAGGGAAAAGCTCCTAGCCTTTTAATGCGCCCAAGGTCAATCCTTGAGCAATATATTTCTGCAAGAATGGAAAAACGAGCAAAATCGGCATGGTCAGAATAACCCCACCCGCTAGCATAATCTCTTTTTGCCCCATACCACCCGATTGGGCGCGCATGGTGAAGAAGTGGTACAGGGCAACAGAAGCAGTTTGCACCGATAGATCTTTGGTCAGAAAGATAGTAAACAACACATCATTCCAGACCAGAACAACATTGCTCAACACCACCGCCACCAACGCCGGGGATGAAAGCGGGATTACCACCCTCCAAAGCGCACCGAGGCGGGTACAACCGTCAATCATCGCCGCCTCTTCCAACTCAACCGGCAATGTCGAAAAGTAGCCGCGCAACAACAAAACCGAGTAGGGGATGGTTAGGGCAGTGTAGGCAATGATTAGCCCTAAACGAGTATTGTATAAACCCAGCCGAATAAAGGTGATATAGAGAGGTAAAAGCAAGAGCACAAATGGCAGCATTTGTGTGATCAACATGCCTGCGATGAAGCCCCGTTTTGCAGGGTAGCGATAACGGGTTAGGCTATAAGCCGCAGGACAGGCAACTAGCAAAGAAACGATTGCCGTCGTAAAGCTATAAAACACCGAATTGATCAATGGCTGTGAGAAGACTTCAAAAGCTTTGACGTATCCTTGGACGGTAAAAGTTTTCGGCAACCACAGGGGTGGATATACATACAATTCGCTCGCTGGGCGCAAGGTGCTGCTAACTAACCAGAAAAAAGGAGCTAAAATGGCTATGGACAAAACGCCAAGGAAGACGTACAAAAAAATTCTTGCCACAACCTTGAACGGTTTGCTGAAGATGATTCTGCTGAAAAGCGGCAGGGAAATCTGGGTCATTGTTCCTCTCGCGATCGAGTCAAGTAAAGGGTGGCGAATACCATACTAAAAGCCATTAAGACCACCCCAATCGCTGCGCCTTTCCCTAAATTGAAAAAGCGAAACGAGGTCTTGTAAACCAGCGGCGCCATGGTAGTCGAATCAATGCCTGGCCCACCCTCGGTCAAGAGATAAATCAGGGTGAAATCGTTCATCGACCAGATCAAACCGAGAATAAGCAACAAATTCAATATGGGCAGAATCCCGGGCAGGGTAATGTACCAGAACGAACTCCAGGCATTGGTGCCATCGATCTTCCCTGCTTCGTAGAGTTCTTGCGGGACAGCCTGAAGAGCAGCCATCAAGCTGACATAGTTATAGGGAAACCACATCCAAATGGCAACGAGAAATATCGAAGGCCAGAGCCATGCTCTATCGGTAAGGAATCCGACATTGCTTTGAATGATCCCCAAACTATTCAGCACGTAGTTTAGAATGCCCCACTGACGGTCATAAATCCAGCGCCAAGTCAGCGAACTGGTCGCAATTGGCATGATCCACGGCACCAGCACAACCGAACGCCAGAACCAACGCAACCGCAAGGGACGGTTTAGCAACAGCGCAATGGCTAAACCAAATAAAACCGGTAATACGGTTGCACCTACTACCCAAATGATCTGGTTTTTCAGGTAGGTCATCAAAAAAGGGTCTTTTAGAATGTCAATGTAGTTGCAAAGCCCACAAAAACGCTCTGAATCAATCCCCTCTGTCAACTTGAAACGGTTAAAGCTCAACTGCAGAGAGCGTAGAAGAGGATAGCCAATCACTAGAGTTAAAAAGAGAAAGCTGGGCAATAACAACAGGTATCCTTGCAGGTACTCCGAGCGGGTCTTGTTTAATCTCAACTGCGGTAACCCAAGAATCCGTTTGTTACTACCCAGCGAAACCTTCAAAGCGCGCCTCTATTACGTGAAAGTTCTTTTTTGTCTTAATCTTATTCCTTAAACCATCCAATCAAGAACCTCTGGCTGCTTGGATGAGAGGTAACGCTAATTCCCGCACTTGGTCGTATAATTGTTGCGGGGTGATTTCATTGCGGAACATTGCAACGAGGAGTGGGAATGAGGCCCCAACAATCTCATCGCGCGCGATAAAGCCTTGATAGGAGACCATTTCGGCATTCTTCTTGACATTATCCCATGCTTCCCACCACCAACCGATGTCTTTATCCGCCGCGACCTTCAAGCGTTCTTCGGTTGTGCCATCCGTTGTTGCTGGATTGGTGCCATCGGAGTGCATCCAAACTGTGCGGGTATTGGACAAAACTGCCATCAGGTCTATAGCAGCTTGCTGGTTCTTTTCGGGGCTGGTTTTGAGCAGGAAGAACCCCGTGTTGCTGAAGGAATAGATGGGT
>CAKZNJ010000305.1 GCA_937129505.1 uncultured Anaerolineae bacterium
CACCTTCGAGCAAGAAATATTCACGCCCGATCAGTTTTCCCCCACGAATGAAGAAGATTTGCACACAGGCATCACCGTTATCCCTAGCAAGGGCAATCACATCGGAGTCGCTCATCTCGCTTGAGATGACCTTTTGCTTTTCAACAACGTTTTCAATTGCTCGCAATTGGTCGCGGATTATCGCCGCCTGTTCAAATTGCAAATTTTCAGCCGCTTTTTCCATCTCTAACTTCAATCGAGAAACAATCGGTTCTGTGCGTCCTTCCAAAAAACGGCAGAAATCGTCGATCATCTGGCGATAATTCTCGCGATCGATTGCCCCGATACACGGCGCCCGGCAGAGTTTGATGTCATAATATAGGCATGCCCGTTCATCTTTGCCGGTAATGACCCGATCACAAGTCAGGTAAGGAAAAATGTGGCGCAGTAAATCTAACGTTTGGTGAACCGCCCAGACGCTGGTGTAAGGCCCAAAATAGCGCGATCCATCTGGGATCATTTGGCGGGTGACTGTCACCTTGGGAAACTCATCCGCCCAATGTACCTTGATATAAGGATAGCGCTTGTCATCTTTGAGACGAACATTGTAATGGGGGCGATGTTTCTTGATCAAGTTCATCTCAAGAATCAGCGCCTCAAGTTCCGAATCGACGATGATCCATTCAATATCGGCGATTTTTTCTACCATGCGTTGGATGCGCGGACTGAGCTGATGTCCGCCGTGAAAGTACGAACGCACCCGGTTGCGCAGATTTACCGCTTTGCCAACATAGATAACCTTGCCATCCCGATCCTTCATCATGTAACAACCCGGGCGAGCTGGCAAATTAGGCAACAGGGTAGCAATTTTTTCGGGCAAGTTCGACTTCTGATTCATTGCGTCTTAAATTTTACCAAGAGTTCCAAAACACGAAACCACAGGGAACTGGTAACCAGCCCAAAGTACCTTGATAGCTTGCATTTCTTTCTATCAAGTAATCCCAGAACGGATATACAAAGTATAATTTTGGTCGTGGACACTCGAGCGATAGAATTCATCCTCTCCGATCAACTCACCTCGCTTAGATGGACGCTTGCCTTAGCCGAGTCTTGTACCGGAGGGCTTCTTTGCCACCGCATTACAAATGTACCCGGCTCATCCAACTACTTCTCCGGCGGGATAGTCGCTTATTCAAATGCGGCCAAGAAGCGGCTACTCGGTGTTTCCGAGGAGACTCTCAATCATTATGGAGCTGTCAGCCAACAAACGGTGATCGCAATGGCGCAAGGCGCCCAAAAACTCTTCGAGAGTCAAGCAGCGATATCGGTGAGTGGCATCGCCGGACCAGGCGGCGGCACCCTCCATAAGCCAGTTGGCACAGTGTGGATGGGCATCGCTATTCTCGACACAGTTCACGCTTTTTTGTATCGCTTTCACGGCGATCGTGGGCAAATCAAACAACAGAGCGCAGAAATGGCGTTGTGGCTACTAGCTCAGCGGCTAACGGAGGAATGGCAAGATGAAGCAATCTCTCGCCAAATCAACGCCCAGCCGCCCTTAGCTGTCGAGTTCAGTGGCGATCAGCTTTCATCCATGCGCATTCAAGCCATCTACTGGGGTGAAAAATGGATCGCTATCGAATCGGTGGGGCGCCGCTGGGAGGATGCACAAGGGAAACATTTTCTGGTCATGAGTTACGCGGGCAAAGTCTATGAGATAATCCAGAGAGCGGACGGCTGCTGGTTCATCCGTCCGCCAATGGAGCAGCTTAAACATGCTTGAGGCGCTTTAAGCCCCTAAACGGGCGCGTTCTTCGGCGACAATCTTATGGTCGAGTTTTTGGAAGAGAGGAGAGGGTTGCAGAAGCGCTTGACCGGCAGGCAATTCGCTAAGCTTCCACTGACCACTTGCGCGAGAGCCGTCGTATACTAACACGCGATGCTCCCCAAGCTCATCGGTTAGCACATCAGTTTTCTGTTCGCCGAACATCGGTTGGGTGTATCCGAAGTAACTGTGCAGTTTCTCTGAGCTAAAGGGCAGAAAAGGAGCGAAAAGAACCTTCAAGGTGTCAATCGCCCGCAAGGCGGTGAAAATTGATTTTCCTGCTGCCTCTTTGTCCGTCTTGATCTCAAACCAAGGGCTGGTGACATCCAGATATTTGTTTACTTCACTAGCAAGATTCATGGCTTCCAAAAGGGCTGCCCGCAAGCGAACAGCCTCCAGATGCTCACTGACTGTTTGAAAAGCTAATTTTACCTTTTCTAACAGCTCTTGATCGGCAGGACGCAGTTCTCCTGCTTCAGGGACATGCCCTTCCCAATGTTTATACGCGAAAGATAAAACCCGGTTGGCAAGATTCCCCCAGGTTGCTACCAACTCATTGTTATTACGCAGATAAAAATCTTGCCAATCCCAATCGCTGTCCCGTGTTTCTGGCATATTAGCTGTCAGATAATAGCGCAAGGGATCGGGGTCATACCGAGTTAGAAAATCCCTGCCCCAAACCGCCCAATTGCGGCTGCCCGAAATCTTTTTCCCTTCTAAGTTCATAAATTCATTTGCCGGCACATCATAAGGCAGGGTCAAACGCTTCCCTTCCACATTGGCAAACAATTTGCCAAACCACTCACCTGAACCAATCAATTGGCCAGGCCAGATTATTGCGTGAAAAGGAATGTTGTCTTTGCCGATAAAATAATAGGCGCGAGCATTGGGGTTAAACCACCAATCCTGCCAAGCATCAACTTGTCCTTGAATATGCGCCCATTCGATTGTGGCTGATAGGTAACCAATCACCGCCTCAAACCAGACATAGAGGCATTTGCCATCCCACCCCTCAATTGGCACGGGGATTCCCCAGTCGAGATCGCGGGTAATCGGCCGCCCCCGTAAACTTTCAGCTTGGATCTGACCCAAGGACTGGCGCAAGACATTTGGGCGCCAATACGATTGGCGGGCTTCCAAAAAGCGCACAATTTCTGGCTGCAATTTGGCTAAATCCAGATAAAAATGGGCTGTCTCACGCAATTCGGGGGTGGAACCGTCAATTTTCGAGCGCGGGTTGACCAACTGGGTGGCATCCAGTAAGCTGCCGCATCCATCGCACTGATCGCCGCGCGCCCCCTCGTACCCACATAAATAGCATGTGCCTTCGACATAGCGATCGGGTAGAAAGCGATTTTGCGTGGGTGAGAACCACTGCTGTTCGCTCTGGGTGTAGAGATAACCACTTTTATGTAATGCTAGAAAGATTGCCTGAGAGACTTTGAAATGATTCGAAGTATGTGTACTGGTAAACAGATCGTAGGTCAAACCCGCCCTGAGAAACAGTTCGATAAAGCCCTGATGGTATTTTTGATAGACCTGATATGGAGTAGTGCCTTCTGCATCGGCGCGCACGGTTACTGGCGTGCCATGCGAATCCGAACCAGAGACCATAGCTACGCGATTCCCCTTCAAGCGTTGATAGCGCGCAAAGATATCGGCTGGTAAATACGAGCCGGTCAGGTTGCCAACGTGAATTTCAGAGTTTGCGTAAGGCCAGGCAACTGCAACCAATATATTTTCTGTCATGGTTATCCTCCTCCAGAGCAAGAATTAAAAAGGCTGTCCTTTTGGACAGCCCACTTTTGTCGGTATTTTTCCATCTCAACCCGATCGTTGATGTAACCGGGCTGTCCGCGCTTTAGACGGCCTAGGCATTGCCGCCATAGACATGCTCATCATACAATCCCGAGTCATCAACCAAAAAATCATGATGGAGTGAGTTTATCCGCGCAGTCGGTTTTTGTCAACCTTGCTATTCAACCTCACAGATATTCACGCAGGATTCGCGCCCGACTGGGGTGACGCAAGCGCCGTAAAGCTTGCAGTTCAATCTGCCGAATCCGCTCTCGCGTCAAGCCAAATTTATCGCCGACCTCTTCGAGGGTCATTTGTCTTTGACACCCCAAACCATAGCGTAAGCGAATGACGCGAGCCTCGCGCGGGCTAAGGGTAGAAAGGGCATGTTCAACTTGTTCCTGAAGCATCATCTGCTGAACGGCATCATAGGGTTGCTCAGCCATTTCATCCTCGATAAAAGCCCCAAATTCCGCATCTTCCTCTTCGCCATAGGGGTCCTCCAAAGAGAGGGGAGTCTGGGACATCTGCAAAACCCAGTGAACTCTTTCAGGCGTTTCATCCAGTTCACGGGCAAGTTCTTGCACAGTAGGAGGACGGCCCAAGTCTTGTTCGAGGCTATGAGCAACATGATGGAATTGACGCACGCGATCACCAAGGTAAACCGGCAAGCGAATGGTGCGGCTTTGCATCGCGATAGCTCGCATGACCGCTTGGCGGATCCACCAAGTCGCATAGGTCGAAAAACGAAATCCGCGCTGGTACTCGAATTTCTCGACCGCGCGGATTAGTCCCAGATTGCCCTCTTGAATCAGGTCGCTGAGGGGCACTCCACATCCTATATATCGCCTGGCTATAGAGATCACCAAGCGGGTGTTGGCTTTGATTAGGTGTTCTCGGGCAGCTAACCCGTCACTGATTAGATCTTTGAGTTCAGCTAACTTTTTGCGGCTGAGTTTTCTCTTTGCGTTGGCAAGCTCAAGTTGCGCCTGTTTACCCCTCTCAAACCGACGCGCTAAGTCGATTTCCTCCTGGTGGCTGAGCAAGGGGACTGCCGCCATCTCGCGCAAATATAAATCCAAGGAGTCCTCCGGCAAATGTTCTAAGTTCTCTTCTCCGGTTTCTGTCTCCGATGATTCGATCCGGTTCAAAGATGGCAACAGATAAGGATCGACTTCCTCAACGATATCTGTCCCTGACAAGATCATGCGCTTCCCTCCTTTGTTTCACAACAGTTAAACAAGGACAATCATTATGCAGTGTCGTCGTGCTTTAGCCACGTCTTTAGAATGGATAACCTTGGATCGATCTCTTCTTCTGGATGATGACAAACGCTTTCGTTTTGATTAGCGCCACAAATAGGGCAAAGGCCTTTACAGCTTGGCTTACATAACGGTTGGATTGGCACAGCTAACAGCATATATTCGCGCACCAAAGGGGAAAGATCAATCTGAGCATCGTCGGGCAGGAGCAAGCCGCTTTCGCTCATTCCATTGCGCGAGAAAGCGTATAATTCGGTAAAGTCCACCTGCAGGGGTAGGGTAAAATCGTTGAGACAACGCACACATTGATGGGGTGTTGTCGCCTGCATGATGGCATGTAAAAGCAAGCCCTGCGCCGTGCGGGTAATCCGCACACTGCCAACGAGGTCATCTAAAATCAAATCTGATTCAAGGCAGATATGGGAGATGTCGAATTCAAAATCTCGGCTTTCACCAACAGGAAGACCAACGATAAACCCTGCGTTTAGACGAAGAGGACCTTTAGCAGCCACGGACAATCCAAATCCGAAAAGGTACAAAAATTATAGCATAGTCCTTTCAAACTGTCAAGAATTACTATTTATTTTGTATTTCAAGGAATCTGTTGTAAAATTTATTGGTCAAAAATGAGACAATCTATGAAACTACTCCTTGCAACAGCCAACTTCGGCAAAGTCCATGAAATGCATGCTATTCT
>CAKZNJ010000306.1 GCA_937129505.1 uncultured Anaerolineae bacterium
TTACTATGGGGAGGATGTTGTTGACGGGGGATATGCACGAGAACATGGGCTTCATTAGGTTCTCGATCACTATTTTTCGCTAGGAGAACCGACCCATCCGCAGTTGAGTTTCCGAGTGCAACAATCGTATCGCACATAACTTCAGCTCCTCTCTGCCTTGTTCGATCAGCTTTTTTCGAACTAAACTAATTATAACTCTCCCAAAGGTGAGACAAACAGCAAAGTACCGCTCAGCTAGCTCATTCAAGCAGAATAAAAAGCTAACCCGCAGCTTCTCTTATCTGGTTATAATAAACCTGTGAACGAAAAGATTTCTGCGGTTTTTCGAAAAATTGCGATTGCGGCTCATCCAAATTTGCCTGAAGCCAATAAAGAAGCTTATAAGATTGCTCGTTTTCTAAAGCAACATAACCAGGACTCAATGATCGCCATGCTCTACGATGAAAAGCTCACCCAGAGCATCGAAAATCACGAAATCGATCTCCTCATTGTCCTGGGTGGAGATGGCACTATGTTACGCGCCGGACATATCTGCGGACCTAATGATATCCCAATTTTGGGCATTAACGCCGGCCGCTTTGGCTTCTTGATGGAAATTCGCCTAAATGAATGGCAGCAGTACCTACCTCGACTTCTGAAGGGAGAATACTGGTTAGAGAAGCGAATGATGCTGTCTTGCTCGCACAAAAGAGGGCAAGCAGAGTTAAGTGTACACCATGTCTTGAATGAGGTAGTTGTCGGGCGTGGCCGCGCAGTGCGTCCCGTACATTTAGAAACTCATGTTGACGGACGCTATCTGACAACTTATGTCGCCGATGCTCTGATCGCATCAACAGCGACAGGTTCGACCGCCTACGCCCTCGCTGCAGGAGGACCGATCTTACCCCCAGAGTTACGCAATATCCTGCTAGTAGCAGTCGCTCCACATCTCTCGATCGACCGCGGCATCGTGCTCGCGGAAGGATCATCCGTACGGGTGATCGTTCATACGGATCACGATGCCCTCTTGTGTATCGATGGTCAGTCACCGATTCAACTGATAAGTGAAGATCAAGTTGACGTCTGTGCCAGCGAACACGATACCCACTTTATTCGCTTTCAAGACCCAGGGTATTTCTACAGAAACCTAACCCCCCACATGAATCGCAACCCCGCTACAGGAATTCTTCGATGAATGAACAACTCTCCCCCTTAACCTGTTATTACCACCCCAATACCGAGACGGCTTTGCGCTGTAGCACCTGCGAGAAATCTATTTGTCCCAAATGCGCGATTCTCACACCAACCGGCTATCGTTGTAAGGACTGTGTGCGCGGCCAGCAAAAAGTGTTCGAAACCGCCCTCTGGTATGATTATCTGACGGCAAGCGTAATTGCATTGACCCTTTCCTTTATCGGCAGTCAATTTATTCCCCGCTTATGGTTTTTTGCTATCATCCTATCGCCCATTGCTGGCACGGTCATCGCCGAGATCTGCCGCGCTGTGATCCAAAAAAGGCGCTCGAAAAAGCTCAACCAAACCATTACAATTGCTACGGCAGTGGGCTCACTACCATATCTCCTTCTCAGCCTGTGGGTAAGTCTAAACGCTCTCGGCTCAGGTAGTTTGGCAGGGTTAATTGGTCTTGCCTTACAGGCTTTGTATTCCTTTCTGGTGACTTCCACTGTTTATTATCGTCTCTCGGGAATTCATCTTAAGTTCTAAGGCGATCACGGTCTCATGCTCGAAGAACTACGGATTTATAACTTTGCCATTATCGAAGAGCTTAGATTGCGTTTTCAACCTGGCTTAGTCATCTTGACTGGGGAAACCGGCGCAGGGAAATCGATCTTAGTTGATGCCTTGGAAGCACTCGTTGGAGGGAAAGCAGATACCACCTATTTGCGCAGTGGCGCAGAACGAGCCTTGATTGAAGGGGATTTCTTTCTACCTGAGAATATCCGTGAACCCGTCTTAGAAATCTTGCGCCGCGAGGAGCTTGATGAAGATGAGGAGCACCTTTCGCTATGTCGCGAAATTCGCTTGAATGGCCGTCACATTGCGCGAGTTAACGGACGAGTTGTCAATCTTTCTACTCTGAGGGAAATTGGTGAGCTGCTGGTGGATATCCACGGCCAATCCGAGCATCTGTCTTTACTCAAAGTCAACCAACACTTGCGATTATTAGACAACTTTGCTAAAAATGACGATCTGCGTTCGGCTTATGGAGAGATTTACCGTCAACTCATCAAAGTTCGTCAGGAGTTGTCACAGCTTCGCCAGCTCGAACAAGAAGCCGCTCGACGCCTTGATGTCCTTCAATATCAACTGTCTGAGATCGAAAATGCGCATCTCAAAATTGGTGAGGAAGAAACCTTGCTTGCAGAGCGAAACCGCCTCGCCAACGCAGAGAACCTCGCCAAACTTGTGCTACAGTCCTTATTGATTTTGGACGAGGGCAGCCCCGACCACCCTTCCCTGCTTGACCAAATGGGTCAAGTGATTCATCACCTCACCGGTCTGGTGCGCTTAGATTCTTCTCAGGAATCCCTTCTTCAATCAACTGAAGAAATTTTTGAACAACTAAACGAGCTGGTGCGCTCCTTGCGCCTTTACGGAGAAGAAATTGAATACAACCCCAAGCGTCTAAACTTTGTCGAAGACCGCCTGAACTTAATCCAGTCTTTAAAACGGAAATATGGCGAAACGATCCCAGCTATCTTGGCATACGCCGAGAACGCTCGTCGTCAACTAGAAGAAATCGATTCCGCTGCTGAGCGGATTCAAGCCTTATCAAACATGGAAGCAAAGCTACTTGATGGACTGAGAGATCATGCTCTTCGCTTATCCGATCAGCGGCGGTATCAGGGTCAATTGTTAGCGCAAGCCATCGAACGCGAGTTGTCCCACCTCAATATGGAGAAAGCGCGGTTTCAGGTTCAATTTCAACAGCTCCAAGCGGAAGATGGTATTCCCCTCGAAAGCGACCGGAAAGTTGCCTTCTCTGCCCAAGGTATCGATCAGGTAGAGTTTCTAATTGCGCCAAATCCTGGTGAGGGATTTAAGCCTTTGATCAAGATCGCCTCAGGCGGCGAAACATCTCGCCTCATGTTGGCTTTGAAGGGGGTTTTAGCTGCTGCGGATGAAGTACCTTGTCTGGTATTCGATGAGATCGATCAAGGCATCGGAGGACGGGTAGGCACGATTGTAGGGGAAAAATTATGGAGGTTAGCCCGCCATCATCAAGTCTTTTGCGTCACCCACCTGCCTCAATTGGCTGCCTTTGGTGACCAGCATTTGCTCGTCTGCAAAAAAATCGTCGCCGAGCGCACGATCACCGAAGTGCAAACCCTAGAAGGTGAGCAGCGAGTTGAAGAGCTAGCTCAGATGATGGGTGATCTTAATCCTGCTACCCTCCAATCGGCACGCGATTTGCTCCAATTGGTTAGCGAGAAAGTTTCGGTGTCGCCTAACCTGTAATGCCAAAATGAGACTTGTCAACCAAGTAATCCGTCAGCGACGTAAACGGAAAGAATCTGCCCGTCGCAACCCTCTCCCTGGGACGGGCTGGTTGATTGCGACATTTATCTCTTTATTTTTCACCGCCTCCATTTTGGGGGTCGGGTATACCCTAGCTGGTATTTTAAGCGAATTGCCTTCGATTGAACAAGTTGAGCAGCTCCTAAATCCCCAAAATGGCATATTGAGATACTCGACTAGATTTCTCGATCGGGAGGGGAAAACTGTCCTAGCTAGTCTAGAGCACTCTGGCATTGAGCGTCTTTGGCTGGAGGGGCCAGACGGCGCCGCTTCTCTGCCTAAGCTCGATCCTGACTCTCCTTTAGCACGAGCACTTATCGCCGCTTTTGAACCTACGTTCAACCAAAGTTCAGGGCTTACGCTGCAAGACTTTATAACCCCTCAACTCAACACCATTGCCCAACGGTTAGCTTATGATCTTCTCTTGTGGAACGAAGCTGAGAGCTGGCAAAAAAACCTACGGGCAAAAATTTTAGGGGAGCAACTGACTCAACGTTATGGCAAGTTTCAAGCGCTGGTTTTGTATCTCAACAGTGCAAAATTTGGCCCGTTGATTTACGGTGCTGAGACAGCCGCTCGTCTTTATTTTAGCAAAT
>CAKZNJ010000307.1 GCA_937129505.1 uncultured Anaerolineae bacterium
GAATGTGCAAGGGGTCCTGATCGTCTCCGATATGAGTTCGATGCAAAGCCTCGACAACTTCCCTGTCAATGCCGCGAGGCATTACGCCAAGTTCGCGCCAAAGTGCTTGTCTTTTCGCCGGTGCTCTTCGCGCTAGAGCCACTTCACCTTTCTGCTGACCAAATTGGGCAATATACAAATCGGCAAGATCGTTGGCAATTTCTTCCGGCGACCTACCTTCTATAGGAATATCGTAATAGGATGCCACCATCCGTAACTTTGCCACATCCTTAATCGAATAACCTTCTGCTTGACGGTTAGCCACTGCCTTCAATGTAAACGCCATATCTCGCCCGTGATCGGAATGGGCAGCAGCCCCTGCAGCAATCGCCCGAATAAAATTGCGGGCTTGAATGGTATCAATCGTAGCTCCGCAGATCCCCGTCATTCCATCTTTAGTTAAGCGGCAAGGGCCCATGCCACAAAGCTTACAGCACATTCCTGCACTACCAATGTTGCAAGGGACTAATTCATCCACGCGCGTGAATGCTGTACTCAAGCCCAATTGATCCGCTCGATAGAGCATCTCTTGAGCTGCTGGATCGGCAGTTCGCTCTTCATGAGTTCGTTTTTCTTTCGCCATTTTATTCCTCCATTACCTCTTTTATCACACCCATACCAGGACACGGCCAAAGTGGCCTACCACTATAAGAAATTTGCTGTGAAAAACTAACGACTTCTTTCGTTGTTTCAAAAACTGCAGTGTGACGAAAGTATTTGGGATGCTCCGTTTTCTCAGTAGCCGGTACGCTGAGCTCAACTGGCAAATTCCACTCCCCCAAATAACCCGCTTCGTCTAATTTCATTTTCAATTCGAGATCGTTGACCTTGGTTGGATCATAGGTGATCTCTACAAAACCAAAGGCACTGCTTGCATAAACATCTTGCACCCCCGGAATCGATAGAAGTATCTTTCTCACCTCAAGTACATGGTGATCCCCATACATCGTCGGAATCTCAATAGTGACTTTTTCCACGGCTCCCTTCCTTATTCAGTTTTATGAATTCATAATCGTACGAGAGTTGGATATGGGCTAACTCTAAGTTTATATAACAAATGTCTTTTAATATGGCAAGTGACATTTATTACCATTGACAGGCAATATTTGTCTAGTTTAATTTACCAAATTGGTCATAATTGATTGGAAGCATGGCATTTTCTCCATCGCAACAAGATCTACATTTTTATTATATAGCCTTATCTGAATCTGAAAGCAAAAAACCCTTGAAACCCCAAGGATAGGGTAAAATTCCCCCAATTTGATCGATACAGGTAGAGAGAGATGGTATCCAATCAATATACAATACACCTTCAACCGATTGGCCGCAGAATTCAAATTCCAGATGATCAAACCATCTTGGATGCTACCCAACTTGCAGGCATTGAAATCACCTCAATTTGTGGTGGAGTAGGCGTCTGTGAGTCGTGCAAGATAAAACTCATTCAAGGACAATTAAGCTCTCCAACACTGGACGAAGAAAATGCATTTTCCATGGAAGAACTCAAACAAGGGTTTCGTCTAGCTTGCCAAGCCTACCCTCAGTCAGATGTCATTATTGAGATCCCACCAGAATCCCTCTCTACCCCTCAACGACTCCAGCTTGAAAGTCAACAAAAAGCTCAGGAAATCGATACGATTGTTCAATGCTACTCAATCGAGATTCCTCCCCCTACCATCCACGATCTGCGCTCCGATCTTAGCCGTATCCGCTCAACCCTTTCAACCCTAATCGAGAATCCGGAGATTGATTATCAAATCGTTCAGCATCTTCCCATTAAATGTCGCACCTATGAATGGAATATTCAAGCTGTTTTTCACCATTCGAAATTGATTCAAATATATCCAGCAAACCCAAAAGCAAATCTACTTGGACTAGCCGTTGACATTGGCACAACCAAAGTCGCAGGATATTTGGTAGATCTCTCTAACGGAGATATCCTTGCCAAGGCAGGAAGCATGAACCCCCAAATTGCTTTTGGGGAGGATGTCATCAGCCGCATATCCTATCTAATCAACCACGCTGACCAGCGTTATAAACCAGCAAGCAATCTGCTCCACCAGCGTATTGTTGAGGGTCTGAATGACTTGATTGACAAAATGCTTGCGGATATTGGCGATTCCTCAATCACTCGTGAAAATATCGTTGACGCCGTAATTGTTGGCAATACAGCGATGCATCATCTCTTTGCTGGTCTGCCCGTTGAACAATTGGGCATTTCGCCTTATGTGCCAGCAGTTTCTGAAGCGATGGTTCTATCTGCTAAGGACATCGGCTTAGCTATTGCCCCTTCAGCCCTGATTTACCTGCCCCCGAATATCGCTGGCTATGTTGGGGCCGATCATGTTGCGATGTTATTGCCAACGCTGTATCCATACTATGCAGACCCCCACCGCAAAGAGTCTACCGTGATGGCTATTGATATTGGCACGAACACCGAGATCTCACTCCTCCATGATCAGAAAATCACTTCCTGCTCTTGTGCTTCTGGTCCTGCCTTTGAGGGAGCACACATTCAATTTGGCATGAGAGCAGCCCCAGGTGCAATCGAAAGGTTGCAGATCACTCCTGAGAAAAAAATCTACTATAAAACCATCGCAGATCAAACTCCAGTCGGTTTATGCGGTTCTGGAATATTAGACGCTATCGCCGAGATGTATTACGCAGACTTAATAGACTCCAAAGGGATGTTCTTGAACAATCATCCGAACATGCGCATCGAGAATCGCACAATGGAGTTTATCCTCGTTCCACCTGAGCAAAGCGGTCATCATCAAGAGATCGTCTTAACCCGTCGTGATGTTAACGAAATTCAACTTGCTAAAGGTGCTATTCGGGCTGGTATCAATATCCTGCTCTCTGAAGCCGGCATCACACCGCAGGATTTGGATGCCTTTATCATCGCCGGAGCTTTTGGCACCTACATAGACATCAGAAATGCAATGAAAATCGGCATGTTTCCTTTCATTCCCTTGGATAAATGTGAACAAGTTGGCAATGCCGCCGGAGCAGGAGCGAGACAAATGCTACTCTCCAAACGCTATCGTCAGATAGCCTCCGAATTAGCACAACAAATACATTACATCGAATTATCCAACCATCCCAGTTTCTCGGATGAGTTTTCAAGATCATTATTTTTCCCACCAAAAGAATTGTCATTTTGAGATGCTATCTGGTATCATAATATTATTAAGTTTTCATGCCACCACCATACACCATCATAGGAGAAAGAAATGTCTCAAGAAATTTTTGCCAAACTTACCAATAGCCTTGTTGATGGAGATCCAGACGCCACATTTGAAGCCACCAAAGAGGCGTTGGCTGCCGGCATAGAGCCGATGGCAATCATCAAAGAAGGGTTGATCCCCGGAATGAATATCGTGGGTGAAAAATTTTCCTGCGGGGAATATTTCCTACCCGACTTAATCATTGCTGCAGATGGGATGCAAAAAGCAATGGTACTTCTCGAACCTGAGTTGCTCAAACGGCAACAGGCAATCGAATCGGCTGGCACCGTCTTGCTTGGCACCGTAAAAGGCGATATCCACGAGATCGGTAAATCGCTAGTAGGAACAATGTTATCCGCAAATGGCTTCAAGGTTCACGATTTGGGTGTTGATGTGCCTACAGAAACATTTGTGGCGAAAGTACAGGAGATGAAACCAGACATCCTAGGACTCTCTGCGCTCTTAACCACCACTATGGTCATGCAGCGCGAAGTGATCAACGCTCTCTCCAGCGTAGGACTGCGGGATAAGGTCAAAGTAATGGTTGGCGGCGCGCCGGTTACACGCAGTTGGGCAGAAGAGATCGGAGCAGATGGATACGCTGAAGACGCAATGGGTGCTGTCCAGATCGCCCGTCAGTTAGTTAGCAAATAAGCCTCCTAGGGGGATGACAAATGCCCCATGAAATAAAAAGCGTACACAATCCTCGGATCCATCTAGAGATTCTCTCTAAGAAAGATGTCCAGAAAATCCATCAAGCCACTTTGGAAGTTATCGAGTCGGTTGGGATACGGTTTCCGTCACATAAAGCTCTTGATATCTTAGAAGCCCATCACGCTAAAGTCGATCGCCAATCGATGGTCGCTAAAATCCCTGGGCACATCGTTGAAGAGTACATATCTAAGGCGCCGCCCAAGTATATCCTAGCAGCTCTAGATCCAAAACTCGACTTGCCCTTGGACGGCAGCTACAGCCATCTCGGCACCGATGGTTGCGGGATCGAAATCATTGACGCCTTCAGCGGCGAACGGCGTCGTACCACCAAAAAAGACGTCTCTGATGTGGCTAGAGTAGCAGACTACCTCGATGAGATCGCTTTCCATTGGGTACCCATCTCCGCCCAAGATTGCCCCCCCTACAGCCGCAGCTTACACGAATTAGCTGCTATCTGGCAAGTTAGTCAAAAGCACGTTCAAACCGAGTCGATTGTCAACGAAGACGAAATGAAGGTCGCCGTTGAAATGGCTGCCGCTTTAGTGGGTGGTCGGGAGACTTTACGAAAGCGTCCCATTCTGTCAATCATGCAATGCACAACTAGTCCCCTTGGACATGACGGAGGAAGTTTAGAAGCCGCTTTAGTGGCTGCCGAAGCAGGCTTACCGATCGGCTTTATGACTATGACCTCCTGCGCAACAACAGCCCCTGTAACACTTGCTGGCAACCTTGTCGTCGGCAATGCAGAAGTGATCTCTGCCCTAGCGCTAATGCAAATGGCCTATCCAGGATGTCCAGTTTATTACGCTGCTGCTCAAACCGCTGCCGATTTGCGCAGCGGCGCCTACACTGGTGGCGGTCCTGAAGATTTCCTTTTTGGCGCAGCTACGAATGTGCTCTCAGATTTTTATGACGTACCGTTATCGATGGGTGCATTTGCAACCGGCGCAAAAGAACCCAATTGGCAAGCTGGCGTTGAGAACAGCTTATCGGCTTTTATGGCTGTCTCTACACTCTCCGATATGCTCCTTGGGGCGGGGTTACTTCACGGCTCTCGTATTCTCTCTTACGAAATGTTGCTCCTTGATGCTGAAATCTGGAGCATCCTCTGCGCTACCTTTGATGGCATCGTTGTTAATGAGGAAAATCTAGCTTTGGAGGTGATTCGGGCTGTAGGACATAGCGGGAACTATCTCGCCCAAAAGCATACAAAGCAGCACATGAAGGAGCGTTGGATTACCCGTTTCATGGATCGGAGGCCTTACAACGTCTGGGAAGAAAAGCGAGATGGCCCTCGCGAATGGGCAAGAAGAGAAGCACAACGAATATTGGAGCAATACCACCCTGAACCATTGGATGAAAATCTCTGCCGAGAATTGGATGACATCATTAAAGCGCATGAGAGAAGGTTCGAAGAGCAGAAAACAATTACGTCTTGACGCCAAAAGACAAGTATAGTAAACTTTTCGGCGCACGGTCCCGTGGTGTAGTGGCCTAACATGCGGCCCTGTCAAGGCCGAGATCGCGGGTTCAAATCCCGTCGGGACCGCCATAACAATGTAATCCAATAAAATGCCTAGGTAGTGGTGGATTTACCTAGGCATTTTTGTTCTGATACCCCATCAAAATAGAGGGAGCTGATTAGCCATTCACTTTGATTTACCTACAAAACTCGCTCAAATCAGCTTACAGAAGAATTCAGGCGGTTTTCTTCATACCAGAGGGATAATCTTCTAATCTCATCGTTGAGATTGTCTAAATCAGAAACGCTATCTTCTAATTTATTTTTTCGCCCAGCATCTTCTAACCTTTGTCCAATTTGGGCTATCCTCTTTGCACCTAAATTTGCAGCCATCCCCTTAAACCGATGGGCGAGGAAATTCACCCGCGTGCCATCACATTGATCGAGAGCAAGCCTGATTTCGTCCACACGCAGTTGCGCTGACTCAAGAAATTCACCCAGCATTTCGAAGTAAAACGCCCGATCATCCACAAAACGGGGTAATACTTCCTCCAAGTTAATCAACTCTTCTCTATTTGTATCGTCAATATGCCGCAACTGTAAACCTTCACCTGCGTTTTTATTTTCTAATTGTAAATATTCAACCTCGTCAAAGACGACCTCCTCTAAGTCAATCGGCAATCCATCCAAATGCGGTTGCCACTCTGCCATCACTTGCTCAAAATCTGGCGTAGCCTCTTCAATTATCCCGTCATGCGAAGGATGTTCTGCTTGTCGACTCTTTTGAGGGCTTCTCAAATCCTCAGTACTCGCGGGTTGCCATTTCTGAATGACTGCAAACAACTCTTCGGCGTTGATTGGCTTAGCCACATAATCGTTCATTCCCGCATCAAGACATCTCTCCCGATCCCCTTTTAGAGCGTACGCAGTCATGGCAATGATCGGAATATTTTTGTAGGGCAATTCAGATTGACGAATCCGTTTTGTCGTTTCATAACCATCCATTTCCGGCATTTGGATGTCCATTAATACGAGTTGATAACTTCTCTGCTGAAGCGCTTCTAGAGCGTCAAAACCATTATTCGCTGTGTCGACGACAAATCCGGCTTTATTTAAAAGCTTTACAGCAACTTTCTGGTTTACAGGGTTGTCCTCAACCAATAAGATGCGACATTGTTCAGCATATTCGGTCAAGGTATAACGAGTGATCATCTTGGATTGCATCCCACCTCTTGTAGGCGTGCCTAAAGCCAGCAATAGGGCATCTCGCAACTCCTGCTGACGAATGGGTTTTAGTAAGTAGCCTACACATCCAAGAGAATAAAAACGAGCCGCATCACCGTGCGTCCCCATTGAGGTCAGGACAATAATTTTTAGATCTGTCAACTCTGGGTTTT
>CAKZNJ010000308.1 GCA_937129505.1 uncultured Anaerolineae bacterium
TGGCGCACGGCCACGCGATGATCTTCGGCTTCGTCGGTTTCTTCATCATGGGCTTTGCCTGTCAAGCCTTTCCGCGACTCAAACGCACACGCTTGTGGCGTCCACGCTTGGCGTTCTCGTGTTTGCCGCTCATGGCCGTCGGGATCAGCTTGCAAGCGTTGGCGCACGCGCTGGCCCCGCGCCCGCCGTATCTGGCGCTCGGACTTGCCGCAGCGTTGATGCAACTGTGCGCCGTGGCCGTCTTCGCCGTGGTCATCTGGCGGACCTTGGCGAGCGCCCCGCAACGCGAACCGTTCGATCGCTTCGTTCGCGCCGCGCTCGTCTGGTGGGCGCTCGCCGCGCTTGCCAACCCGCTCGTCTTCTGGTTGTTCGAAAGCGCCCCGACGCGCGCCGAGTTCGTCCGCCGCGTCGCCGCGTTCGATCTTCCCTACCGTGAGATCGAAATATACGGCCTCATCGTGATGATGATCCTCGGCGTCTCCATGCGCTTCCTGCCGCACGCCTATGGCTTGCGCATCCCGGCGGCCGGTTGGCGCCGGTTCGTCTTCTGGACCGCCAACGGGGCCATCGCCTGTGGGGCAGGCGGCTTCATCGCCGGCATGTGGCGCAACGATCTGCGACTTGCCGCGCTCGCGCAAACGGCGCTCGCCCTCGCCTTTTTCATCATCGCCGTGTTCACGCCGCGGCAGTACGGACTCTTCAGGCAAACGCCCGAACATGATCGCGGCTTGAAGTTCATCCGCGCGGCGCACGTTTGGTTCATCATCGCGACGGCGATGTTTCTCCTGCTGCCGTTCTACTGCCTGTTGATCTACCAGCCGCTGACGGGCGCCGACATCCCCTTTTCACACGCCTATCTTGGCGCCTACAGACACGCATTGACGGTAGGTTTCATCACCTCAATGATCGTCGGCGTTTCGAGCAAGGTCGTTCCAACGCTGTCGGGCGTGGATTTGAGGCGAGCCGCCGCTCTCTGGCCCACCTTTGCGCTGCTGAACTTGGGCTGCGCCATGCGCGTGGCGACGCAGATCGGCACCGACTACTCGCCAGCGTTCTATCCGGTGATGGGGATGTCCGGTTTCATTGAACTTGCGGCGCTCGCGCTGTGGAGCGCGGAATTGGTGCGCAACATGCGCGTCGGCAAGCGGCTCGAACGTGAAGCGCTTGCCAGCGGGCCGCGCAGGACGGTTGTTCCGATGCCTGCCACCAAGATCGCTGATCTTTTGCAGAACCATCCGCAAACGCTCGACGTCTTCCTGCGACACGGGTTCACGCCGCTCGCCAATCCTGTGTTGCGGCGAACCATGGCGCGTGTCACCTCGCTTGAACAGGCGTGCCGCCGCGAAGGCGTCGATCTGGCATTGCTACTCGATGATCTACGCCGCGCGATCGAGCGAGAGAAAGAGGCGGCAGAAGGGCAGTCAGAGAGAGCGTCAACGGCCCGATGAATCGAAGGATCTTGATGGGTCTTGAGGGCGTCGCGCTCTGGTGACACAAATTCGCTGATGAAAAAGGGCTTGACATGGGGGGGATCTGTTAACTTCTCGTCAGAGGTTTAAATCCTCATCCAACCACAGGAGGTGAACAATGCTTAAGCTTTTGACCTCACTGCTGCTGGGAATAGTTCTGGCTGCGGCGACTGTTTTCGCTTGTCACGACATGATCAGGGTGAGCGATGGGCAATCGCTGCAAATGGCGCGCTCCTGATTCACCTCAGCACTGGCTTGGTGAAGACAGTCTTTCCCTCACCACCTTCACGCGGCGCGGGGTATCCCCGGCCTGCGGCTGTGAGGCAGTTGACCTCGCAAACAGTTTTCAAGAGTGACTGAGCAAAAGGCGGCGTCGAATCGTTCAGCTATTTCGCGACTGCAATATGTGGAGATCGCATAGTTTGACGGATTCGGTCTGGATTTCGACGCTTTCTTCGGCGAGGCGTTGAAATATCTGATTCATCTGGCGGATCTCCCAGACGATGAGATCCGTCATCAGAAGTTCTTCGGCGCGCTTGATCTCCGCTTCGAGTTCGGCGGCGCTTTGCGGCGGCATCGGAAGACCACTTTTTTCAAGACTATGTGGATATTACCAGGCAAAAAGCACGGCCCGTCAGCACGGGCGTTTTTCCCCCGTAATTCTCCGTTTTTTTCGGGAGCAAGTTTTATGCCGGAGCCTTCGTTTGAAAAAGGGGCGCTAGCTTGTGAGGCAACCTTTAAAGCTGACTGGGTGGTTTTGCTGGATGGGGAGCGTCTCTTGGTGCCACATTTTGCGGCCGATGGCGATGGTGGCGGCGGGTTAGTTGGGCGGGGAGGCGATCACAGGCAGAGTTCCGGGCGAAGCCCGCGTTTGGTGAGAGGGCTTGATGAGTCGACGGCGATCTCTCTGACAGTTATCTATTGTATATGTGGGTTCCAGACACGCGATGGGAACCAAGTTGGGTTATCGAGGCGCGTGTGGGAGAGGTGGTGGAGAATGCACGTTCGGTTGTCTTGGAAGCGCCTTCAAGCGCGCTTTGGCGGGAAAGCGCGCGCCGCCGAGCAGATAAAGTTGCCGCTCTTTATTTTATTTCGGGCGATCACTTTGACTCGGGCGTTTGGCTTGAACGCCGCCAACCAGTCGAACCACGACTGCGGATCGTCGGTGTCGACATAAACGCAGTCGAGTTGGGCGAGCGAGAGTTGTCTTAGTACCTCTTCTTCGAGGAGGAGGCTTGTTTGTTCCGGGACGGCGGCCACGGCCCCTTTGGGAAAGAGCGCGCGGCACAGAGCGAGCGCGGCGATCCATTTGGCGAGCAAGTGGTTTGCCGCGAAACACCATCCTTGAGCGGCTGTTTAGCGCGGGCGCACCTCCTTTCTTCGATCGAGGATATGGAAGTCCATGGGCGCGATCTTCAATGCAATTTGTCGTTGATTTGAATATCGATCTCTTCTTCGTGAAGATCCTGTGAGTTCTCCCGAAGGTTTTGTTGGGCGTTGGGGATTTCCTGGTGCAGGTCGATTGAATCTTCGGTCTTGACTAGTTCGGATTGCGCGTTGCGATGCATATCGATCGTCTGGCGGTAAGTTTCGATGGCTTGGTGTTGCAACTCTTCGGGTAAGCTTCTGAACCACTCATCGAACCTCATCTTGTAGATGTTATCGTGGCCGAGCAGGGCATCATCGATCCCCTTTCCGTGGTCCCAGCCGAGGATCACAGGTTCGAGCGCGGCGAGCGCGAGCAGCGAGATCAAGCGCGCCAGTTGAGTGACGACCATTTTGTTCTCCTTGGCGTCGGCGTCGAAGGCGACGTAGACCGGAGCACCGGATTCTTTGTAGAATTCGACGGCCGCGCCGACCAGTTCTCGGTGCGAGGAATCGACGCCGCTGTTGGCGATGGCGCGCAGTCGTCCCTGACTGATGGCGGTGACGGTGTCGGCCTTGAGCGGCCATTCGGTGATTAACAGAGTGGTTTCTTTGTACACCTGTGTGTACCCGAGTTGCTCGGCGAGGAAGTCGGTGTAGTGAATGGGGGCGCGTTTGAGGCGCGTCCCTTCCGGGTAGTTGGCGCTGGAGAGGAAGAAATATTTCGGCAGGTCCGGGTGTTGTTCGCGTTCCTGTTTGTTCGTGCGGATCTGTAGCGCCCTGATCTCTCCCTGTGGGGAGCGGAACGGGATGAGCAGCCGCGCGCCGCGCCACTCCTGTGGCGGTCCGATCATCCACTTTTGCTGTTTCTGATCGAACCAGAATCCGGGCACGCCAGCGACCATGCGGGCCGGATCGCGTTGCGGGAAGTGGGCTTGCATGGCCGCACAGACCATTTCGACCAGTTCGATCCGTTTGTCCGGGTTACCGGGCAACGCGCCGTAAAACTCGCTCAACTCGCCGAGTCGCCGAGCGGCCAGCCCGTCATCGGCGGCGATCAGTTCGGGATGGTTTTTAGCCGGGGAGAGGCGCACGAGCTGCGCGTAGGCGGTGGCGATCACTTCGGGGGCCACCTCTTCGCTCGGCTCCTCGTATGCTTTAGGTTCGTTTGGTGATTTGTAGTTGCCGAGCAGTTTAATGGCGTGCAGCCACGACGCCCCCTCATGGCTGTAGACGCCAAGACCTGTCGCGGTGACGCGGAGGCGGCGCGCGCCCCCGGCAAACTCCTCCGTGCGCCGACAGCAATAGCTGATCGCCTCATCTTCGGTGTAAAAGCACCCGCTGGCGGCACCGCAGATCAGACAGCGGCGCATTTTGTTGACGCGGTAAAAGATGCGTCCGCCTTTCATGAACTTCTGTTTCCTCATCGTTCTCACTCGCTCCTTTTTTCCCGTCGGTCTGTTAATGACCGGTCGGTGCGGCTTTCGGGCGCGCGTATAATTACATATTTTGGGGACTGGTTCGTTTGGCTGATTCGCCCGTTCGACGGGGCTTCGCCGTTTTCGAACCTTCTTTAGATTACCTTTAGTTTACTTCTGTTTTTTTCGTCCGTCTCGTTTCCCTGTTCCTCATGAACTCTTTGATCTTCTCCGTCATGCGTAGGCTAGCGGTTATTTACATTTCGAGTGACCGCAATCTCTACAAATATCGCAATTTGAGGCGTGCTCCAACTGCCCGCCGCATTCCGGGCGGATGCCCGTCTGAGCGCGCTTTGAGCCATCGGTTTTGGCGATTTGACGCACGGCACCGGAATATATTCGGCACAGACTGTGGACGATGCGGTAAGTGTATTGATCGGTCTAGGGGCAGCGCGGCACCGTCCGCTGCGCGGTCCATAGGGGCGGAGTTTGAGTTGTTGGGTGGGGATGTTGAGCCGCGCGATTTGGCGCGGCGCTTGGCTTCGCGGCTGCGCGAGTTGGCTGATCGGATCGAGCGTCTTGAACCGGAGACATGGCGGGAGCAAGCCGTCATGCAATTGATCGAACGGGGTGCCTCAGCGCTAGCGGTCTTTGAGGAAACGCCTCAGTTGAGTCGTAAATCTTACGGCTTCAGCCATGGGCGGAATGCAGCATATTCGATGGATTCGAGCTACTGCCCCGCGCTCTCTAGGGCAGGGAAAAGGTGAGTTTGCATCCGGGACGAGCTTTGGGCCGCCTGGTCGCTGAGCGAATCCTTCTCCCTCGTGCTTTGCGCGCGTTGTTGACCGGTCCGGTCGCCCTGTTTCGCTCGCCTGTGGAATCGCTATCGACGGCGGGAGTCCCCATGAATGGATCGAAGAGCTTCGGAGCGACAGGCGCTGTAGATGCAGCGATTTTTTTATATATCGGAAGAGTCTTCGTTTGCTTTAATGTAGTAATCGATGAAAACGCCAGCGATCGGATAAAGGATCATCTTGGTTAATTCGATGAAAGCGGGTTCTTTGGGAAGAAGGTGCGCTAAGATTCTGAAGAGCGCGATGATGATACATGGAGATCCCAGCGGTCAACTATTTGATTTTGTGCAGCATCACTACGAGCGCCTCAGCGGCGTGATGATGATAATGGATGTTCCAGCAGTCAACTACCCCCGGTTGAAGCTAGGGGCTTGGCGCAGGTCATTTCTCGAATGGTTCGGAACGTTTTCGTTTCATCAATCGCATCGACGGAGATTCCTGCTTTCAGTTATGCTTGTAGCGCATAGTTTGCGGCATGCAGTTGCTTGCCGCAGTTTGTCGCTGTGGGCCTGCGGCGTCGGCCGCTTTGAGGCGTGTGTTGTGCGCTGGCCTTGCACGGGCGGCCTGAGTTTCACTCGAGCCGGGTGCCGCCCGCGCATCTTTTGCGCTTGTGCGTGAGGGATCAGTTGACGGACTCTTCGAAGCTAAGCGACGGCCAGTTCTGTGTGTTTTGCGAGTGTAATTTTCTTTTGAGCGGGACGGTGATGCTTTTCAAGCTACTCCAATCGATCAGGCGTAGTCGCAGGTCGTTATCGGCGACCTCCTTGAGGCGCGCTTCGCGGGCGAGGCGAATGGCTTTAGGGGCATCCGGCTCCATGTCGATTTGGCTGCGAAGGACGGCGATGATCGCTCCATCGTAAGCGATCTCTTGATCGATCGTTTCGACGCGTTCGGCGGGCGTGTAATGGAAGATCTCTTCGAGATGGGGGGCCGTATCGCCGTCAGGCCAGTAGAGGGCGAAGAACTCTCCCGTTTGGGGGTCGCATCTGAGGATATGGCGTTGATAGATGTTCTGTTCGGCGAGCAGTTGGTTGGCGGCCAGCGCGGGCGGCTGCGCGCTGTTATAGAGCAGTTCGAGCAGGGGGAGGCGCACGGCGACGATATCCGGGGCGAAAAGCTGTAAGTTTCTGCAAAAGGTCTCCATCCAGTAGGAATCGATGAACTTATCGGATTCGCCGATGAATTCGGCAACGAAGCGTTCGGTCCAGTTTTGCGCAGGCCCCTTGATGTAGAGCCAGATGAGGCGGTGCAGCTTGATCGGCGGCTCCAGCACAAATCTCTCCTCTCCCTCTATAAAATTTAGCATAAGACGCAACTTCTTAAAACGCCTTTTCTTCTAAAACCAGTCAGAACTCTTCCTACACATTGCCGTTTCGATCCTGAGTCAAGTCGCGATTTTTGTGGGTTTCTCTTCCGCGGCGAGAGAGCTGGGCCATGTCCATGTAACGCCTGAACGCCCAGTCTTCCGTGACCCTGAGTATCACCACCGTGGCCAAGTTGACCAGGCTCTCCTCGTTCACCCCCACCGCCACCAATAGGGCCAGGTCCACCACCCGCCCGCCCCAGTTCACCTTGAAGTAGCTCGCCTCCAGGTAGAGGTAGGGGTAGCCAGCTCCAGGGGCCGCCCCCTCCAAGCGGTCCCCCTCTAAACGCTAGGCGATCCGGGAAACCACGTCCTTGCCAATCCGGATCCGGGAAAGCCCATCGGTGACGCGCGGCGCGTCTTGCGGATGGAAACCCCTTGCAGATACATCTCCAGGACGGCCTCCTCCACCTCCCCGGTCATCCGCTTGTAGCGCTCGAAGACCTCGGTCAGGAAGGTCCCCTCGCGATCCCTGGGAACCTTGAGCTGTGCGATCTTGCCCACCGGCGTGATCAGGTCCCGGGTGTAGTGGCCGTTGCGTTCTCCTCGTCGGCTTGGCGTGCGGCGCGCGGTAGCGGGCGGCCAAGTGCTCGGTCATCTCCTGCTCAAGCACCTCCTCTATAACAGCCTTCACCCCCTCCCGGATACGCCGGCTGATCTCTTCTTTGGTCAATCTCTGGATCTCTTCCTGGCCCCTTCGTGCTTAACCCACAAATAAGTGACACTACCAGACTTTAAGCTTGGTGCGGCTCAGTGAGGGCGCAAACGGCCGTTGTAGCGGCGCCGCCTAGTCTGGGGTCAGGGCGTCGGACTTCTTTCGAAATGCAGGTATATCGCGCCTTTTATCTATTCATACTCTGGTTCCTGCAATTCCTTCTTCAGTCGCTTGACCTGTCATTTTCTGAACTGATGGGTGCCGTCTCGGTACTTCTTGGTCGCGTGGAACCGGTCCCTGCGGCGGTGTTTGCTTGATGGCATTCAGGTCGGTGCAGGCTCTTTGGATGAAAGATTGCTAAAGGGTTTGGAGCTCAAAGAGGAGCAGATCTTCACCTTTGAGCGACTCGAACGGGTACAGCCCCACTTCTTCACCATGCACATGCCAGCCGATCTCTTCACGTGGGGCTTTTAAGAAGACATTTAGGGTAAGAAGTTGTGGGCCTTGAGAGTTTGCAGGTTGCCTCCATAGGAGATACGTGAAGAGATTCATGATAAAGAGATCACGATGCGTACAAGGAGCATCTTTAAGGCTGTTTTAAGACTGCCCACCAACTTGAATTAACGCTAGACTTCAGCCGCCCCGCGCCGGAAGCGACAACCTTCCCAAAGGACCATATATGGTTGATGAAAAGCAAGCTGAGGGCAATCAGCTTAAGCGACTTGTTGGGCCGTGGTGAAAAGAGAAAGCGAGACATCGACATAGAATCCCGCAGTAGCACATTCGGGTGCTTTTTTATTCTGTAACTTGCATCTTCCTCTCCTTTATCCAATTAGCAGCCAGACTTGTCGCAATCAAGAAGTCGTGGTGATTGTAGCACAACAGATATGTCGCTTGTGAGTCAGTCAGATAAAACTCAAAGCCTGTACATTCCCATAAGGTTCGCACAACGCAATCACCATTCTCAAAAACCACTCCCGGTTCACCGGGTCTATCTATGAAAAGCATGATGACTTGTTCTTGCTTTACAAACTCGCCTATCCACTGCCACGCTTCCTTATTTTGGATTGATGCTCGGTCTATCAAACCTTCCCAAAAATAAGGATGATTAATCCCGTCTGTGTACTTTTCACGCAATTTTTTTACAAGCTTCTCCCGTTTTGAACGGGCCAATTCTGTAGCTTTACAACCGACATGTCTCGCTGCATCCAAAACTTCAACTGTGAGCTTGCTCATAATTTACCTCGCTATTCTCTCGTCGTCGGGCGATTGACAGGAACTTCATCCAAGGGAATGTGTCCGCGAAGAGCACCACCAGCAGACCTTTTACCAGGCGTTTGATAACCTACGTGTGGGTCTGCCGGCCCGTGCCCGTCAAGTTTGTGTCCGATATATTAACCTCTGCTCCACCTTTTGCTCTCCATTCGACAGGAAAACTTTTGCCATTTTTATCAACCGCCCATTTCGTTACCTCGAAATCCTGTTTAGGAGCACCAGTGCGTTTAAAAGCTTCATCCACGGCTTCCCTAACAGGGTTGCCAGTACCGCGCCAATCCAAATCAACCTTCGGGTCAAATTCCAATCTCCTGCGCTCTTTGGCGTATCAACACTCCCGCTACTCGTCGGGTTGGCATTTTCGCTCGTCATATTGTGCAGCGTGTTGATGCCGACTGCCGCGCCATGAGTTGTCACCGCCGCTCCCGCAATAACTGTCGCCACACCTGCGCCCGGAATGACTGCACCAGCGCCGGTCGCTGCCGCTGGCGATGTAACGAGTGCTTCTCCACCGCCGCCTAACATCATTCCAAGTCCGCCTCCAATCTCTGCCGCCGATTGCAGCAGCGATACGCCACGACCAATGCCGCGCCCAAGCGTGTTCTGATTCTCGACCATCTCGGGTAGAACATCATGCAAGACTTCCGTTGGTACGCCATTATTTTCCAACACCGTCGTTGTCATCCCATTCAACGTCCGTTCGATCTCCGTAAGCACCGACTGCACGGCTTCGCCCACTTGTTCAACGCCGCGCTGCACTTGTTCAGCCGAGGGTAATGGCAACGGCGCAACCAGCGGCATAATAGGCGTTGGCAAGCCGAGAGGCCGCGCCTGCGGTAATCTGGCTTCGATTGCGGCGCGTACGTCGTGGCGCTCTTCCAGCTTTAACACCTGGAACCACGGATGCGTGGCGCTGAATGACCGCTGTGCAGTTAGGTATCTTGGGTCTTCCGGCTGAGCATACAGATGTAACACCGGCACGGCAGGGTCCAGGCTGGACAGGGCCTGGAGGGGCTCCCGGCCTTCGCATACGCAGCGGCGATCTCGTGGTCTGCGCGGGCCCACAGCTCAAAGGGATACGAACCCATATCCTCGCGCACATAGGTGCGTATCCCGTGCGATTGAACTTCTGGCATTTGCCTTCCTCCGTTTACGCCTAACGCCCAAGCTCAGCCGCCGTCTTGCCGCAGCGAAGCGGAGGCAAGACGGTCGGCTGGAGCGCCTTGTTGGGCTTGCTTAGCCGGGTAGCTTTGCCGCAAGCACGTCCACTTTCTCGATGGACGGCGGTTCGGAGAACAACTCACCGGCCTTTGCCATCAACGCCGCTGCAACCTTGCCGGAAAGATGCGCATTCCGGCCCGCTTCATCCGGGAAGGCATCAAAAATTCCGAAGGTTGTTGGCCCAAGGCGAATGCCAAACCAAGCGGTAGTGGCTGGCTCTTCCATGACGATGGGAAGACCGCTCATGAGGAAACTCTCAACCTCTTTCTCTTTTCCAGGTTTCGCTTCAAGGCGAACGAACAACGCTACTTTGACCATGACATGCCTCCTGTTGTTGTAGTAGCAGTTAAGTCCAACTCACGCCTGTGCGACTGTAGCGCGAGTGAATTCCTCGATGACATCCAGCAGCCGGTCGCTTGCATTCGCCGCGCGCTCCTCATCCTTATCCGCAATCGCGCGCGCAATGTCGGCATGCAGCTTGGCGGTGAGCGGCATGTCGGCCGTCTGCTTGTA
>CAKZNJ010000309.1 GCA_937129505.1 uncultured Anaerolineae bacterium
AGCCAAAGAGAGTCAGCCAACCACCCCATCGCGCAACGCTCTTTTTGCTTGCCCGCCCTTCCAAGACGCCAGCCAATATCAGCATTACCAAATTGCAAGCGCCCCAGATCGAGGTGATACGGGTCGTCGTTTTGACCGACATTCCAAAAGCTTCCGCTCCAAAGGGCTCCAAAAGGATATCTTGACCTAACAAGGCTGCTAGCAGGATGACGAGATACCAAAAGAAGAAGGTTGCTTGGCGGTTCTGTAAAATGGCTTGGAACATTTGTCCCCAAGAGTAATTGTCGGAGCTAGGAAGCTTCTCTGTTGAGACCTTTTCTTCTAGCTTAAGCAAGCCAACTAACCCCAACACCAATGCAGCCACTGCGACGACCAAGAAAGCCGTTTGCAGGGCAGCGGGTGTGTAGGGATCAACCAAGTTGCTCACCGTTAGGGCGGTAAGGATAATGCCAATGATCATCATAACAAACATTACCGCAATCGTTCGACCACGCCCCTTTTCGCCAGAGAGCTCGGAAGCCAAAGATAGATAACAAACCGCTGAAAAGTTATATCCCATCCCCCAGGCACCGAACACCAAAATACCCAACAAGGATCCCCAAAGCCGATTCTGATCGATGAGGAAAGCCACTTGGGGGCTAACAGCCACGCCAACGACACATAACAATAAACCCAAGAGGATATAAGGGGTGCGGCGGTAACCAGCTATGGGGTTACGATCCGAAAACGAGCCGATCCAAACCTGGATCGGGGAAAACAAGTAGGGCAAGATCGCTAGAATGGCAACCAAAGTGGCTGATACAGCCATTTCCTTGATGAGAACGCGGTTCAGAGTACTGTTAATAGGCACTAGAGTTATTGCCACGGCTACGTGGATCAGTCCTAACTGCAGTCGTTTTCGTAGCATTACACACTCCTTGTAATGGCTAAAATTCCGCCCTAATGTATCAGAATATTCGAGGCTTTGTCAATGTAGATTTATGTAGATTTTTGTAAGAGTTATGTTGGAGAGATCAAGCGTCATTGCGAACGAGCGGAGCGACATCCATGTCATTTCGAAGGAGCGTCAGCGACTGAGAAATCTAAAGATGGCTCACTTCGTTCGATAGGACACGGAAGATGGCGTTCTACTCGACCCAGAGGAAGTCATTCCAATGATGGCGGACGCACTCGTCCGCCATCATTGTGAGATCCACCAAAGCGCAGGCGTCCTTGCCTTCGCTAAAGCGGAGGGCAAAACGCCATTTCACAGGAACGAATCAGTTTATTACGGCAAAGATGCATCTGAAAGATTCTCCTGATCAAGATGACGGATAAAAGCGTGGACCAACTGCCAAGTTTTTTCCATAACGGTAGGGTTCATCTTGTCAAAGGTATCTTGGCGCTGGTGCCAATAAGGAGCTTCGCCCTCGCGGGTTAAGCCGAAAAATGTAATCGCTGGTACGCCAAAGCGCACCGCATCGGAAAGTTCGGAGTTGCCGCCGCTGATCTTAGCGGGATAAGCGCCCCAATGGGGATTATCGGCGCTAAGACGCTCGGCAAGGGCAACCATCTGTGGATCACTGTGAAAAGGTACCACGATTCCCTCTCGCGTCACCCAAGCTGGACCGGCACAACCGAGCATTTCGAATACCACAGCCCGCGGCGATTTCAATTCAGAAAGGTGACGTTTGTAGAAGTCAATCATGCCATAATGCTGCACTTCCTCGCAACCGCTGATCACCGCCCATAGGCGTGTGTGCTGGAGGGGCTGACGGATAAATTCCTCCGTCAAGGTAAGCACCATCCCCACGGCAGTAGCGTTATCATTTGCGCCGGCGGTGAAGGGGGTCAGATCAGCTTGAATGCACATTGCAGCCAACAAGACAGCGCAAATGGCGGTGAAAATGGTCGGATACCACGCCCACCCCCAGCCAAAAATGGCCGCCAGCGTATAGAGAATCGCTTGGAGGATAAAGCTGGCAAAGGCAACAAACGTGAAACGGTCGTAGATTTTTACCCACGTCCGGTTCTTAAAAATCAAAGGGGTGCGCTGGCTGTCGACATGACCGACGAGGATCAAATCCCCTCGATGTTCCCCTTGGGGAGGTAGAATTGCGTAGACGTTCTGGCTTTGCCCTTTAGGCACCAACCAACGGAAAAGGTTATCGCGAAAGCTCAGTTCGAGCACCTCGTTGATCAACACGGTAAAGGAGAGCAGAGCGGCGAGGGCAGCGGTCACTCGTCCCCCAAGGGGGAACAGGATAAACGCTAGGAGCATCAACGCTGCGCCGAGCAAGTGGGGGTGAAAAATCGAACGGGCACTACGAAAGGTCTCCCACTGCGGCTGCAAGCCCAACCCTTCTAATTGCTCTTTTGCATACAGCGCGCCGCGCCGTTCACCTTCCTGCGTTGGTCCGCGCGGGCCGATCTCTTCGGCAAGGACACGAACGTGCTCCAACCAGCGTTTGACAGGTAGGGATAGGGTGGTTTCCATTCAATCTCCTTCGTCTGTATAGTTATTTAATTAGGATTGTAACCCATGTCTACCCCTGCGTAAAAGTGGTGGATGAAAATCCTCCTTGACAGAGGGTTATACCTAAATTATAATCATTACAAAAATGTAATAATTCCAAATTATGGAAAAGCCATCTTCGGAATTCTTAATTTCAGCGCTCAGAAAAGCTGGGTTGCGCGTGACACCGCAGCGGATTGCGATCTGCAAGTTGTTAGCTGAAACAGATAGTCATCCCACTGCTGCCATGATCTTTGAAGAGATCCGCCGCATTTATCCCACCCTCTCTCTCACCACGGTCTACAACACGCTCGATGTGCTGGTGGAACTAGGGGCTGTCAATATTTTAGGTCATGCTGGTGACAATACCATTCATTACGACGCCAACCTCTCCCCTCACGTAAATTTGGCTTGTATGCGCTGTCACAAAATCGTAGATATCGAGTCCTCGGTTATTGCCAATCTCAATGAGGAAATCCGCGCTGCATCAGGTTTTTATTTACTTGGTGAGCGTGTTGTGTACTATGGGCTTTGCCCAACTTGTCAAGGTTCAAATTCTTAGTCAATCTATCAATAAGGAGAAAAAAATGGACACCTCTGAAACCATCATTCCCATGCCGCGTATCGGCGATCCTGCACCGCAGTTCAAAGCTATCACCACCCAAGGGGAAATCAATTTTCCTTCTGACTACAAAGGTAGTTGGGTTATCTTATTCAGTCACCCGGCCGATTTTACCCCTGTCTGCACAAGTGAGTTTATAACCTTTGCGACTCTCGAAGAGAAGTTCGCTCAAGCCAACTGCAAGTTAATCGGCCTGTCGGTTGATGGGCTCTATAGTCATATTGCTTGGTTACGCAACATCAAGGAAAAAATCGAATACAAAGGCATGAAAAACGTCGAGGTAAAATTCCCGCTCATTGAAGATATTACGATGGAGGTAGCTAGGAAATATGGCATGATCCAACCCGGCGAGAGCTCGACCAAAGCTGTGCGTGCGGTGTTCTTCATTGACCCCAAGGGTATCATCCGCGCCATCGTTTATTACCCGCTCAGTTTGGGGCGCAACTTCGATGAACTCTATCGCGCCCTGATTGCCATGCAGACCGCCGATGCCTTCTCAGTCGCTACTCCTGCAGATTGGCAGCCCGGTGATGATGTCATCGTACCGCCAGCCGGCTCCTGCGGCGTAGCAAAAGACCGCATGGAGGGCAAAGAAAAGGATACCACCTGTTACGATTGGTATTTCTGCACCAAGCCCCTCGACAAAGAGACTCTGCTCAAGACGGTGCTAAAGAAGGCATAGTTCGTTCCCTACCCAAAGCATGAATGCCTTCACTCTCGTGAAAGCATTCATGCTTATTTTGCACAGTCTGATCGGATAAAACTTCCTCATGGCTAAGGGATAACCTTATCAACCCTCGTGACAAAATTCACTCTCATTCCCCTTCCCTAGATAGCTTTAACTGTCACCTTATTGAGAGAATGGCTAAAACATTTCCATGCGTTCCAAGTGCCGATAGCCCCTCTTAACTTTCCCCCAAACCGCATTGAATCGCCAAGATCGCCGCCTGTGTGCGGTCTTCTACCCCTAATTTTTCTAAGATGGAGCTGACATAATTGCGAACGGTGCCGCGCGTCAGATAGAGCTTCTCGGCAATTTCGGCGTTGGTATAGCCCTGAGCAATGAGCCGTAAGATTTCGACTTCCCGTTCGCTCAGTGTTTCACTCAATCGGCTGGAAGGGGGAGTAGAGGCGCGAGCGACGCTTTGAAAAAGTTTCCCCGCTACCGAAGGATCGACATGGGTCTTGCCTTGCACCGTCCCTTGGACAGCATTCAGCAGTTCTTCGCGTTTGACACCTTTGAGCAGATAGCCATCTGCTCCAGCGCGAATGGCATCAAAGACCCATTCGTCATCCCCATAGGTGGTGAGCGCCAGCACCTTCACCTGTGGAAAACGGTGCTTGATCTCACGCGTCGCTTGGATACCGTTCAACCCCGGCATTTTCAAGTCCATCAACACCAGATCTGGCTTTTTTTCTGTTACAAGCTCGATGGCTTGATCGCCATCGTACGCCTTGCCAATGACTTGAATGTTGGGATCAGAACCCAAGATCAGCTCTAAGCCATCACAAACCACCGCCTGATCGTCCACAACCACCACGCGAATCATATCTCCACCTCCGCTGTCAGATAAATCAGGGTGCCTTGCTCGGGTTGAGATTGAATCTCCAACTTTGCCCCGATTAATTCTGCTCGCTCTCTCATCCCTCGCAGTCCCATTTGCTCCTCTGAAACAGCTTTGGAGTCAAATCCTCTACCGTCATCCTGAATTTGCAGGTCTAAATAACCATCTCTTTTTTGCAGGGATACAGAAACCTGCTTCGCATTGGCGTGGAGCGCTGAATTCTGCAAGGCTTCTTGGGCAATGCGATAATAGGTTTGTTCCACTTCACTCGAAAGCCCTTCAAATTGGTCAGGCATGTTGAGGCTCAATTGCCATCCATTGCGTTCAGCGTAGTCCTCTGCTAGGCTGCGCAATGCCAAGCTTAAGCCCATCTCTTCTAAGGGTGAAGCGCGCAAGGCGCTCAAGGCGCGGCGGGTTTCATCCAACCCTCCCCGCGTGGTAGCAAGCATTTCCTCGATCATTTGGCGGGGTTGGGCAGGGATGGCTTTCCACACCGTGAGAAGGGCATCAAGTTGAACCGTAAGGGCGCTGAGGGTATGAGCGAGGGTATCGTGTAATTCACGCGCCAAGCGATTGCGTTCGCGGCTGACGGTTAGTTGTTCAACCGTTGACGCGTGACGAACTAAACGCAAGTTGGTGCGTGCCAGCTCAGCCCTTTGACTCCGCTGAGCTTTGACTAGACGGACAACGACATAGCCCAACAAAAGAAATGTGATGGTGCGAGAGAGCAGAAATCCCCCGATCATAGCGCGTTGAGCAGCAGAGGATTCCGGCAGGAAGCGTATCATAGGATCAGGCTGAGGAAGATACCAGTTTAATCCCAATTGGATGAGGGCGGTGCTCAAACTGAAAAGGATGACTGCACGAAAGTCATATTGCCATGCTGTCAAAATCAATAGGATATAGATGAATGGCTCCAGTTGGATAAAGCCACGCCAAGCAGCCAGCAGATGTCCTTCGAGAAGTAATGTAAGTGTAGCGAAAATCAGCGCAACGGGAATGTATGTCCTCCCTAACGTTTCGCCAAAACCATGCCAATAAAGGTATGCCAACAAAAAAAGCGTGTCAAGGACAAACAAACCAATCGGGAAGCTCAATTCATCCAGCAAAGTGGGGGCAGAAAAGCCGAAGTGGAGGGTAGGCAAAAATACCAACCACGCCACCCGCAGCCACGCATAGAACCGGAATACCTGCAAAAAACCGGGTTCCATCTCAATCGTTTTCATCATTTGAATCATAGCATATTCACATTCCTTCGACTATACACTCCGATCACCCTGCTCTATGACGGCAGTCATCTCTGTTTGGAGCGATTGATGACTGCGTTCACTGCCCAATGTACGCTGCTTTTGTTATGCTCTCTGCTGGAGAGAAGGTTAATCATCATTTGTGGAGGTTGACAATGAGGAAGAAAAAAATATGGCTAGTTGCCCTAGGTCTGCTCTTGGTTATTGCCGGCTTCTTTGGCTATCGCTTCATTAGGCAGCGCAATGCCATGCAGCGAACCGCCTCTGAAGTCCAGACAGCGCTTGTCGAGGAGGGAGAATTGACCATTACCCTCAATGCAACAGGCACGGTGCGCTCTGCCCAATCCGCGACGTTGTCATGGGGCACCAGTGGCACTGTGGAGAAAGTGTATGTACAAGTGGGCGATACAGTGCAAGCTGGCCAAAAATTAGCCGAGCTAGCGAAGAATTCCCTGCCCCAAGCGGTCATCTCGGCAGAGGCAGAGTTAATGAGCGCAAAAAAGGCTCTCAATGAACTCTACACCAACGCAGAGGTCGCAAAAGCGACTGCGATGAATCAAATTGCCACTTATGCCAAAGCTGTGCGGGATGCGCAATACCAACTAGATTATTTTATTGTCCCTACTAATCAGGCAAAAATGAGTGCCATGGAAGCCTTAGCTGTAATGGAGGAGCGTCTGGAAGCAGCGCGAAAAGCGTTCGAGCCATATCGTTTTTCAGAATACGACAACACCACCCGCCAAAAATTGAAAGAAGCGTTGGATTTAGCTCAAGCAGATTACGATACGGCCGTCAAACGGTTGAGCTATGAATATGCCTTGCAGGTTGCCAAAGCCAATTTAGCAAAGGCAGAACAAGATTATGAGACTTACAAGAATGGCCCTCCACCTGACGAAATAGCCCAAGCACAAGCAGCCATCACCGCAGCCGAAGCTGCGATGCGCTTGGCTTGGATCGAAGCTCCCTTCGCCGGCGTGGTGACCAAGGCAATTCCGCTGGTGGGCGATCAAGTCACAGCGAACAGCGAAGCGTTTCGGATTGATGACCTTTCGACATTATTTGTTGATCTTTCTGTCTCCGAGGTGGATATCAATCAGATCCAAATCGGACAGAAGGTAACGATTACCTTGGACGCGTTACGGGGTAAACAGTTCGAAGGGGAGATCAGCGCTGTGGCAATGGTATCCGACAGCACGGACTATACCGTTACCGTGCGATTGCTAGATGTCACCCCGGAGGTGCGACCGGGCATGACCAGCACGGCCGAGATTCTGATTCAAAAGACTGAACGCTCCTTGCTAGTTCCAAACGAAGCCATCCGTTATGAAAACGGCAATCAAGTTGTCTACGTCCTAAAAGCTGGCGAAGGAGTGAAAGCAGTTGCAATCCAGATTGGTGCTTCTTCGGATAGCTACAGCCAAATCCTGAGCGGCGAGCTTCAAGCAGGTGATCTTGTGCTCTTGAACGTAAGCGATGTGTCAGTGGCGAGCGGCTTTTTCCCCATGATGGGCGGCATGGGCGGGCCGCCACCCGGTGATCGACCTTCACGCAATCCGAGCAACAGCGGGGGAGGACAGCCATGAGCGACTGGGTGATTGAAGTCACCGATCTGACAAAGACCTATCGGATGGGCAGCGTGGAAGTGCCTGCTTTGCGAGGCGTTTCCTTAAAAGTGGAACGTGGCAGCGTCACGGCAATCATGGGGCCCTCTGGCTCGGGCAAATCCACCCTAATGAATGTCCTCGGCTGTCTCGATCGTCCTACCTCTGGCAAATACACTCTCGATGGTGAAAATGTAGCAGAGTTAAATGATAACCAACTGGCTAGCATACGCAACCGAAAAGTGGGCTTCATCTTTCAGACGTTTAACTTGTTGTCCCGTTCAACCGCACTGAGAAACGTAGAGCTCCCTCTCCGATATAGCAGCACGAATGGAAACCGCACCGAGAAGGCGCGTCAGGCTTTAGAAGCAGTTGGACTCGCCCATCGCATAAATCACCGCCCAAATGAGCTTTCCGGAGGTCAGCAACAGCGGGTAGCGATTGCCCGAGCCATTATCAATCAGCCTGCCATTATCCTCGCCGATGAACCGACTGGTAATTTAGATAGCAAATCGGGTGAAGAAATCATGGAGCTGCTGATGAGATTGAACCGTCAACTGGGTACAACCTTAATCATCGTCACCCATGATCCCGACATCGCAACTTATGCAGATCGAGTGATCTACATCCGCGATGGCAAAATTGTCGAGGAGAAGAGGAAATGAGTATCTTTCCCACTCTAATCGAAGCCCTCCAGAGCATCACAGCTAATAAAGTGCGCTCAGCCCTGACTATTTTGGGTATTGTGATCGGCGTTGCTGCGGTGATTGCCATGCTTGGGATTGGCAATGGCGCAAAACAGCAGATCACCGAGCAAATCGAAAGTCTCGGCACCAACCTTCTCTTTGTCAATGCCGGAGGAGATGCCGAGAATCCTGAGCCTCTGACCCTGCGTGATGTCGCCGCCCTCCAAGACCAGAGCAAAGCGCCTTCGGTCCTGAATGTCGCTCCTGTTCTGCAAACTCAGGTCTCTGCCTCGGTGGCGGGGAAAAGCACGTACACCTCACTGATTGGCGTGACAGCGGAGTATTTCACCGTCCAAAATGTCAAAATTGCCTCTGGTAGCGCGATTTTAGAGCGCCATGTCAGCAATTATGAGACCGTTGTCCTATTGGGCAGTGAGGTTGCCGAAGAATTGTTCAACCGTACCAGCGATTTGATCGGCGAAAAAGTGCGTCTCAACGGGCAGGTTTTCTCGGTAATCGGCGTATTGGAATCGGCCGGTGGAACTTCTTTCGGCAGTCAGGATAACCGAGTATTAGTGCCCCTAAGCTCCGCTCAGGTGCGATTGGTCAGCCGCAGTGTTCCAGATGAAGTAAGCATGATTTATGTGCAGGCAAAAGATTCGCAAAGCGTCGAGAGCGCCATGGAAGAAGTCGCACGAATCTTGCGCGCCCGCCACCGACGCAACTTGGGTACGGACGACTTCGAAATTCGCAGCACTCAATCCTTTTTGGAGACTGCTTCAACGATAACGGATATCATGACCGCATTCCTGGGCGGCATTGCCGGTGTCTCTCTGCTTGTCGGTGGTATTGGAATCATGAACATCATGCTAGTGACTGTGGTTGAACGGACGCGGGAGATTGGTTTACGTAAGGCAGTGGGAGCCAGAAGAGTAGATATCCTGATCCAGTTTCTGCTCGAATCGCTCCTTTTGAGCTTGAGCGGCGGTGTGATTGGTATTCTGTTGGGTTATGGCATCTCCTATCTGATTGGACGCTTGGCAAGCATGGGGGGCAGTTCGCTCAATCCTCTGATCACCATCGATTCGATCTTGATGGCAACACTGTTTTCTCTGGCAGTGGGTGTATTTTTCGGCTTATATCCCGCCAATCGGGCGGCGAAATTAGAGCCCGTGGAGGCATTACGCAGTGAGTAAGATACACCGTTCCAATTTCGCTATCCTCACTTTTTTTCAAGCGACGATCGGGGTGTGGATTACGCTGCTTGCCGCCCTGAGCAGTTGGGGGTTTAGTTCCCCCCATTTAGTGCGTTTGACCGTAATGAACAAAGCGGATATAGCGGTAGCTCTCACACTGAAAGCCTCCAAAAATGGAGAAGAGATTTTTTACTACTTTGTCATTCCCAAGGGAGACAAGGAAGCTCCGTATGAAAAAACATTTACCATTGAGCCTGCCGTTTATAGTGTCTCAGCCACCTATTTGGAAGCTTATGATCCTGTTTATGGCTACCCCCGTTGTGGAGGCAACACCCCCAGCGGCACCTATCGTTTGACCGTGCACGGTCGTCTGATCATTCCTCCCTGTCGTGTCTCCTTTTCAGCTCCCGGCGACATGGGAATTTGGAAGTTGGGAGCACCCAGCGGTGGAAGGGGGTTTCGCTTTCTGCCGTAGTTTGCTAAGGGAGGGAGGTTGCTACTCATGATATAATTGTGGGGAACAGTGGAGAAAGGGATAATACAACCCGAGCCGTACGTGCCTACTTGGTAGCTGGCGGTATTGATGTTATTCCCTCATTACAGCCCTCATCCCCTGCCCTTCCCCCACAGGGGGAAGGGAGCTTGACTCCCCTCGCCCTTTCGTGGGAGAGGGGCCTGGGATGAGGGGTACAGGTCGAGTAGGCGAGAGATCTTCCCGCTGGATACTCATAACAAAATAGGGTAG
>CAKZNJ010000310.1 GCA_937129505.1 uncultured Anaerolineae bacterium
ATATGGATCAAGCCAACCTTCTCGCGCCTTTCTTTGCGGATGAAATCTTCCAGCTTATTGAGATCAATATTGCCCTTAAACGGATGTTCTGCGGTTGTATCTAATCCCTCATTAATGACAAGGTTGTGCGGAATCCCCCCTTTATGCACTACATGGGCATGGGTGGTATCGAAGAACATATTGCCCAGCGCAGAGAAGCCGGTTCGTAAGTGCAACGTCATCAGGATGTTCTCCGCTGGGCGACCCTGATGCGTTGGGATAACATACGGATAACCGGTAATCTCTTGAATGACCTCTTGCAAGTGGAACCAGTTTCGACAGCCCGCATAGGATTCATCCCCGGTCATAATCCCCGCCCATTGGTACTGGCTCATCGCCGAAGTTCCGCTATCGGTCAACAAATCCACGAACACATCCTCTGCAGGGATATTGAAGATATTGTAGTGGGCTTGGCGCAAAATCGTTTCTCGTTGACTGCGTGTGGTCAACTTAAGCGGCTCTACAACCTTTATGCGATATGGCTCGGCTTGGGAAAAAAGGTCCATGTATGTTGTCTCCTCATCCTCTAAAACAATTTCCTTTCTTCGCTTCGAGATCAGAAGCACTAGCTTGATTATAGGGCTGCTTAGCTCATAAAGCAAGTGACGAATTGCCGTTCTCACGGACGAGAGATAACCTCAGTGGCATTAAACATGGCTGGGTTGAATCCTTCTGGTAGTAGAGATTGGTGGATTCAAAAAGGCGATTTCATAATAACTAACAAGATTGCAAGGCTGATTCACTAATTTTTTACAGCATTACCCGAACTTTATGGCGATAATTAGAAGAAATTAATGTCCATATTTACCCATGACCATTGAATTGAGAGGAAAGGATGAACGCAAAAACCACTCAGCTCAAGTCTCTCAAAACCACAATTGTCTTGTGGGCGGGGTTATGCCTGCTGCTAACGGGTGGCATTTTAGCAACTTATGCTGCCTCCACCGTTCGCAGGATGGCAACCGAAAGCGCTCTAGATCAGGCTCAAACCCAAGCGCGCGAGATTGCCGCTCAGATTGACGCTGAGATCGAAATTGCCATGGATGCCGTGCGCACCATGGCCGGTGCATTGAAGACAACAAAGGATAAAAAGAGCCCAGTGGTGTTAGACCGCAAACAGGTCAGTTGGATGATACGGCAGCTGATCGTCGAAAATCCTAGCTTAACCGGGGCAAGCACGCTTTGGGAGCCCAACGCCTTCGATGGAAAAGATCGCCAGTATATCAACACCCCTCCCGACCACGATCATACTGGCCGCTTTCTGCCCTACTGGCATTGGGACGAGAAAGGTAACCCAGTGGTCGAACCTTTGACCGACTATGAGACCAGCGAATGGGTCGTATGTCCGAAAACCACCAAAAACGAGTGTATCACCGAACCATACATCTACCCAATCAACGGTGTAGATGTGCTAATGACCACCGTGGTCGCCCCCATTGTCCTCGATGTGACCTACTATGGATTGGTGACAGCGGATATCGACCTGCAATTTCTCCAGCAGTACTTTGCCAATCGCATAGAAGTATACGGCGGAGCTGGCGAGCTGGCAATTCTCTCCAACAAAGGAATGTTAGCCGGCGTAACCGGGAAACCTTATCTGGTGGGCAAGATGATCTCCGAATACAGCGGGGATCATGAGCGGGTCGTTGCTGCGATTCAAGGCAATAAACTCGATTATTTCACCAGCAACGGAAACCTAGAAGTCGTCGCTCCCTTTGTGGTCGGCAAATCCTACACCCCGTGGGGAGTGATGCTGCGCATCCCCCTGAGCGCAATCACAGCAAGCGCTAACCGCCTGACTTTGCAAATGATTCTAATTGGCTTTATCCTGATTGCAGCGGGGTTAGCTGCAATCTGGTGGGCGATGGGGTTCACAGTCTCCAAACCTCTAGGACAATTACGGGCTGCCGCAGCCAAATTAGCCAACGGAGATACCGAGGGGATTGCGGTTGGAGACTTAATTCAGCGCGAAGATGAAATTGGAGAAGTCGGTCGCGCTTTTCAAGGGCTCATCGAGTATTACGGCGAGGTCGCCGAAGTCAGCCAAAAAGTAGCCAGTGGCGATTTGACCACCAACGTCCGCCCACGCTCAGCGCGCGATATCCTTGGAAAGAGCATTGCCGGCATGATTCAGAGCTTGCGCGAAGTGATCGAGTCGCTCGCCCTCAATGCCAACGACCTGAAAGAGGCCGCCTCACAACTGGCCGAGATTGCGACCGAAAGCGGACAGGCTACCAACCAGATCGCAGCCACTGTGCAACAAGTTGCCAAAGGGGCTACGCAGCAATCCCAATCGGTTAATCGCACTGCGGCTTCGGTAGAGCAGATGACCCGAGCGATCAACGGCGTTGCACGAGGTGCTCAAGAACAGGCAATTTCAGTCGCTAAGGCGTCCACTCTCACTTCCCAAATTTCAGCCACCGTCCAACAGGTCGCCGGCAACGCCCAAGTCTTGCTGAAGAGCGCAGACCAGTCCCGTCAAGCCGCTCTAGAAGGCGCAAAGACGGTCGGAGAGACGGTGCTCGGCATGGCAGAAATCAAGAACAAAGTCAGCGTTTCTGCTCTCCGCGTTGAAGAGATGGGCAAGCGATCCCAGCAAATTGGCGCGATTGTGGAAACCATTGAAGACATCGCTAGCCAGACCAACCTGCTCGCCCTGAACGCTGCTATCGAAGCTGCTCGCGCAGGAGAACATGGCAAGGGCTTTGCAGTCGTAGCAGATGAAGTGCGCAAACTTGCCGAACGCTCCAGCCAAGCCACAAAAGAAATCGCCGCCCTCGTCAAGAACATTCAGCAGTCCGTTCAAGAGGCGGTTTCGGCGATGAATGATGGCGCTCAGGAAGTAGAGAGTGGAGTGGTAAAAGCCGAACAAGCCGGTCAATCCCTCACCGAAATCTTGAAATCAGCCGACTCGGTGCGCGAACAAGCCGAGCAAACCGCCAAAGCCGCTCAACAAATGGATACCGCAGCGAACGAATTGGTCAGCGCCATGGACTCTGTCTCAGCGGTAGTGGAGCAGAATACCGCAGCGACAGAGGAAATGTCAGCAAGCGCCAACGAAGTTACCGAAGCGATCGAAAACATCGCCAGCGTGAGTGAAGAGAATAGCGCTGCCATCGAAGAGGTGAGTGCCAGTGCCGAGCAGATGAGCGCCCAAGCCCAAGAAGTGATGGCTTCAGCTCAGACCCTAGCCCAAATGGCAGAAAACCTGCAAGCAATGGTGCAGCGCTTTCGCATGACAGTCGAAGAAGCCGAAGAGAAAGGGGCCGCCGAAGTACCAAAAGCGGAGGTACTCGCCGCTTAATCCTGAACGAACTCTCTTTGAGTAAAACAGGGCGAGATCAACCCGCCCTGTTTTGTTGTGTCTCAGGCAGAGTCATTTAGAAGCAACCTGACACTGCGAGATTTCCTTTTCCTCGCCATTATCTTTCCCTTCAAATCGGGACTTAGGAGCAGATTTGGCTTAAGGCAGTCCCCCTTCTAAATGGCTGGCTGCTACGGCTTTGTCGGAGGCGGTGACGGTCACACCATTGCGTTTGAGGTAACCCAAATAGGGGCGGGAACCATTGTAGGCAATCCACCCTTCGAGATTAAACGCCAACACCCCTTCAGCAAGAATCCACTCACCGTTGTATTTGCGGGCGATGTGAATGTGTGTGCCGGTTGACGTGCCTCCTTCACAGGATGGATGACCAAGTGGATCACCGGCTTTAACAAATGACCCTAGAGGAGCACGATCCCGGCTGGCAATATGCAAATAGAAGACTGCCCAACCTGTGCGGTCATCTCCATCACCGTCCAAATCCAGCATCAGCTCACCGACGTCAACGTGAGCGACCACCCCATCCGCAACCGCAGTGACCCATAAGTCTGTAGAAACACATCCTGAGGCAACCGAGGGCGGAGCAAAGTCAACGGCTGCAAACGGTTGACCACTTCCCCAAGCCGTATGGGGTCCACCAGTGTAAGCCCACACCTCCCCCGGCGCAAAGGGAAGGCGCAAGGGAGGCTGTTCCAAACTGCCCGGCAGATGAGGTTCATCGTTGATCCAAGGATCGCCAAAGAGTTTCTGATAGGTTTGAGAAAAGCCTTGCGGGCTAACTGCCCACCGATAAGCCTCATCTGGCAGGAGATTATTGAAATAAACATGCAGAGCAGCGGTAGCTGCATTGAGCCAGGGATCAAAGCGCTCTTCGCGCCCATCTTCGTGTTCGACACCAAGCAACTGCCCAGCTCGAAAGCTATAATACCCATCGTTCAATAGGTTAGCCGTCCAAATCAACTGCGGATATAAGCCCTTGCGGTAAGCATTCCGATAGCCGAGTGGGTAAGTGAGCTCATCTTGGCTGGGAAGGGAATTTGTCAGCGCAGCCGAATGAAATTCCAACAAAGCCAACAAAACCATCGGGCTGACACTGTAATGACGGGCAACATAATCCACAATCTCAGCGGAAGAGCGGGTTGTCCGAGCAGCAAATTCCCGATAGCCATTTAACCAACCGGGTTGTTGGGCAATAAACGCCGCTGTATCAAATCCTTTCGCCCGCGGCCCGTTGATAAACACACTATCAGGGATGATTTTATAGGGGTTACCCCACAGGGGGTTATAGTAGATAGGGATTTTCATCGGCATACCGGGCGGCATGGTAGTTGCGGATTGGGGGATAAATGAATTAGCCCCCAGGATTTCTTCCACAGTGGTATTAAAGCGCAGGGCGAGCAACGGCAACGTGTCACCACTCTGAGCTGTGTAATCAACCAACTCGCCAGGAGCGTATACCGGCCGGGTGGGAAGAGGGGTAACCTGAGGGGTAGGAGTATTAATCTCCTGCCATTCTTGAGCAAAGGCCGGCAGCGGCTCCGCTGACGGGGAAGAAGGAACTGGAAAATTACAGCCACCAAGAGCAATGGCAAAAAGAATACAAACAGATAAAATGTCCCTAATTTTCAACCGCCGAGCAATCACAGCTTCTCTATTGCACTGCCGCAGGAGAAGGTGGCAACATGCAGGCGAGCTATCAAGGCGTTGGGGTAAGAGTCGGTCTAGCAATCTTCGTAACATAAGAACCATAAGGTCGGGCGATGACTTCTTGCCCATCTTTGACTAAAGTGCCTTCGTAAGGTTTTTCACCCGCTTGGGCGATCCAGCCATCCAACACAAAAGGGATGCTACCGGCGGCGGGGATCCACTCCCCATTATACTTGCGAGCGATATGGACGTGGGTGCCGGTTGCGCGGCCGCCCTCACAGGAGGGTTGCCCAATCCGCTCTCCTGCCTTTAGCCGTTGCCCGACCGCTACACGTCCCTGCTCGGCTATGTGTAGATAAAGGACTGCCCAGCCGCTTTGCTCAAAACCATCGGCGGGGGCGCCCGCTGGGTCATCCAATTCCAAAATCACACCGCCGAACTCCGAGCGCACGACGACGCCATCCGCTACAGCGGTCACCCAAGCATCGGTGGGAACGCAGCCGTGGTCATAGGTGGCCGGCGCAAAATCCAGCGCCGCCAATGCCCCTTCCGTCTCCCACACCACATGGGGACCACTGGTAAATGCCCACATGCGGCCCATCTCAAATGGCAAAATGAAGGGGGGTTGGGTCAGGCCAGGAGGCAACAAAGGTTCTACGGCAGATGCCCTCTTTTCGAAATCGCCAAACAACCGCCGGTGGACTGCTAAGAAGTCACTTTCAGGTTGAACAGCTCGGCGGGCTATTTCGGGTTCATAAAAAGCCAAAAAGTAAACCACCGCCACACTACCGGCATTCCAAGTGCGGTCGATCGAGATTGTCGAGCCATCCTGCAACGGGATTTCCGAAAACTGCCCAGCTTTCCAGCCATAATATCCAGCCGATAATCGGCTCGCCGCCCAACTCAACTGGCGGAACAAACCCTGGCGATGATAATCCGTGTTGCCCAATAAATAATCCTTCTCCACCCCCTCGCCCAACTCCCCGCTCACACAACCGCAATTCAGCTCTAATAAGGTCAGCAACAAGCGCGGATTGATGGAGTTCTCGATTGCTACTCTTTCGATAATCGCCGCTGCGCTTGTCCAGGCGGTACTTTTCAAATATTCGCGGTGTCCTTTGAGAAATCCCGTTGTCTGATCCAGATAGTTCTGAACAGAAAAATCGATCGCTGAAGGAGAAAAAACAACCTCACTATCAGGAAAATAAAAATTGAGCAAGCTCTGCGAGGATACAGTTGGCTGTGGAAGGATAGACGTAGCGGTTAGGGAGGGTTGAAGCATGATATTGTTGGGGCTTGTCGTAGGCTTTATAACGAGAGGCGTTTGACCATGGGGGGGCAGCGAGGGCGGTAGGGCAGTCGGATTTTGCGAGGCAGCTAAAGTCGCCTGACAGGCGCTCAGAAAGATGAAGAATCCCAAGCCCGTCAAAACCATCCAAAGCCGCAGGGGAAGAGAAACACTATTGTAAATCTTCATCACTGAGCATAATAAACGATTTGCGCGAAGCATTGATATTAGCAACCACCACTTGATCGCCGCGCACCAAAAAGCCCTTATACGCTGCCTCGCCCGCCACGGCTATCCAACCGCTAAGGTTAAACGGAACCGGCCCATCAGCGGCAATCCACTCACCGTTGAACTTGCGCGCAATGTGAACATGGGTGCCGGTGGCAATCCCCCCCTCACAAGAGGGATGGCCCAAGCGGTCACCGCGTGCCACCCACGTGCCCACCGGCACACTGCTCTCCGAGGAGACATGCAAATAGATCAACACCCAGCCAGTTTGCTCACGTCCATCGCCATCCAAATCCAAAACCACCAATCCCCGTTCAGAGCGCACCACCAAACCAGCGGCCGAAGCCGTCACCCAAGCATTGGAAGGAGCACAACCCGCTTCCGACGAAGGAGGGGCAAAATCAAGCGCCGCATACGAACCATCGCGCTCCCAAGCCCCATGTGGGCCGCCGGTAAAACTCCACATTTGGTTTGGCTCGAAGGGCAAGCTAAGGGGAGGCTGTTCCAAGCCGGGTGGATAGAGAGGTTCAACCGATGCCGCCCGCTCCCAAGGGTCTCCAAACATCTGGTGATAGAAAGCAGGAAATCCGCTTTGCGGGTCTACCGCCTTGAGCCAACCTTGGCTATCATAGATCTGGGAAAAGTAATACAGGATCGCCACACTGCCGGCATTCAAGTCAGGTGCCAGACGGGCTCGATAGCGATCCTTGACAAATGTCAGCTCGGTCAAGCGCCCCTCTCGCCACCCATAATAACCAATGGATAGCTGATTGACCGCCCAAATCAATTGATGAAACAACGCTGGCTGAAAAGGATCGATATAGCCCATGGGATAGCGCAGTTTATCTGCCTCGGTTGGGTTACCCGATACCCAACCGCTTTGGTACTCCAATAGGGCAAGCAGCAAGCGCGGGTTGATCGAATTCTCGATGGCAACCCGTTGCACCACTTGAGCGCCGCTGACCGTACCGGTGCTTTTCATCCATTCCTCGTAGGTGCGCAATTTTCCCGATGTTTGTGCCACGTAAGCCGCTACGTCAAAATCTGCTGCAGAAGGGGAATAGACCACTTCGCTATCCGGCAAGATGCGCTCGGCGGTTGTAGTGTTGGCCAAACGGCGCGGGATGATCAACAACTGCCCTGGCGGCAAGAGCGCTTTTTCGGGCAAAGGATCCGGTGAAGTGATTTCAGCCGGCGAAACGCCAAAACGCACCGCAACCGTCGGAAGGGTATCTCCAGCCTGAGCGTTGTAAAGGATGGGAAGACTGGCAGGGGTTTCGGTAGGAGGATTTGTGATGGGCAAAGAAGTTGCCGAGATAGGGGGAACTGCTGCCGTCTGCGCTGGATCGGACGTCGAGCTTGGGGTAGGCAGCAAAGCGTAGGTCGGCGGCAGCGTGCCAGCAAACATCGCGAGCTCTTGGGGCAAGGTCGGCGAGGCTTGGGGAGGGATAAAGTAAGCATTGCTGAGACAAGCCAGATGGCTGAGAATCAGCGAACTAACAAGGAACGCAACCGCCTTACTGGATCTAGTCTTCATCGGCTGATTTGATTCTTTTTCGACTGACCGGCGTAAGCTTCAATTTGGACACCATCACGCTGCAAAAAGCCATCATACGCAACACCTGTCCCCACCGATACCCAGCCATCCAGGACGAAGGGAATATCCTGATCAGCGGGGATCCATTCTCCGTGGTATTTGCGTGCGATATGAACATGCGTTCCACTTGCCAAGCCCCCTTCACAGGAAGGATGGCCGATCCGTTCCCCCGCCTTTAGGTAAACTCCCGCCGCTACTCGATCGCGGCTTTCGATGTGCATGTAGAGCAGAACCCAACCCGTCTGCTCAAATCCATCCGCCGGTGAACTTTGCGGATCGTCAACATCTTGGATGACAACCCCCTCTCCAACCCGCAAGATCGGGCCATTTGCCATCGCCACCACCCACTCATCGGACGGGACACAACCCACGGCTTCTCTATCGGGGGCAAAATCCAAGGCAGCCCAGGCAGAGCCGCTATCCCATCCTCCATGGGGTCCGCCAGTGAAGACCCATTTAGCACCTACTTCAAAGGGCAGTTGTAAAGGAGGTTGATAAAGCCCTACCGGTAAGAGAGGCTCAATCGCATAGTCGAAGGGATAACCGAACAGGCGTTGATAGGTGGCAAACAGCCCTTCCTGCAATACTGCCCGCTGCCAGCCTTCTAGGGGATAAAGTTGTGCGAACAAGTGCTGCACCGCCGCTGTACCCGCATTGATGGTCGGATCAATCCGCAGGGTTGTGCCATCTACCAAGTTCCACACAGCCAAGCCGTTCACCCGCCACAAATAATAGCCTCGATTGAGTTGGTTGGCTGCCCACGCCAGTTGACGGTAGAGACTTTTTCGCTCCTCATTAACCAGCCCCACAGGATAATTGCGCTCTTCTTTCGTCGGGTTCGGATTGCTCAACCAACCGCTTTGATACTCTAAAAGGGCTAAAAGCAAACGAGGGTTGACGGAATAATCCTGCGCAACCCGTTGCACGATTTCGGCGGCTGTTTTCTTTTGGTCGTTGATCTCTTCCGTATAACGAGCAATAAAGCCGGGTTGCTGAGCGATAAAAGCAGCCAAATCAAAAGGGATGGTCATCGGTCCATAAACCAGCTCGGAATCCGGGATAATTTTGAAGGATGGAGAATTTCCCTGTGGCGTAGGCTGGGGGATAATAAGCTCTTGCCCTACTTCGAGGATGTTGGGATCGCTCAATTGGTTAACTTCAACAAGCTGAGCCAGCGGCACATCATAAGCAAATGCGATACTGCCTAGGGTGTCACCCGCCTTGACGATGTATCGTTCTGCCTCTGTGCGCAAGGGGGGCAGTTCGTGAGGGCGATCGGGAGTAGGAGTGTAGATGGGCGCCCCTGGCGGGCGCGTGGGGGGGAAAAAAGAAAACGCTGTCGGCTTCGCTCCTTGGTCGAGTGAGTCTGGAGCAACCCAGTTCGGCTTACTCCCCAGAACACTGCGTGCACAAGCCAAACCACTGATCAGGATCACGCCAACCCACAGCCACTGTGCAAACCGAAAGCGTCGCCAATGCATTCAGACCTCACTGAAAAGGATTTTACCTCATTAAACGCGCTAAATTTAGCTGACTCGGCGGAAAGGTCTGCGTTGATCTAAACAAAACAGCTTGCTGTCGGCTCGCTATCATCGGTTTGCCTAGCAGGCTAGCTGAGCAAAGTCAACACCGATTCGCTGCCTCGGGCAAGCAGATGCCTAACCTCGGAATTGCCACGAATGCTCAACGGCGGATTAGCGGAAAATACTGCCGATACGGGAAATTTGGAGTCCAGATGTCACACTCGGATTGACCGTCAGGACAAGGTAAGCAATGAGCGCGCAGGACTTTTTGCCCTGCCTGATAATTAGTTACCCACGCATAAAGATGGTAGTTAAAGACGACTAACTCCGCGTGAACACTGTTGGGATCTCCTAAGCCGGACTCGCCAATCTGCTCCCAATCGACTAGCTGGGTATCCTGTAACTCACCACGGGTGCGCCAGAGCTGTAATCCGCTGGATAAATTGCTGACCGCCACATATAATCTTTGATCGTAAACCGCCGCCCCATCTACGGGAACTCGAATGTTGTGGGGATCGTT